>CAYMXM010000079.1:0-13143 GCA_964394065.1 uncultured Pirellula sp.
TGGGAAAGCGTGGGCCAAGGCCCACGCCTAAGTTCGAGACGCCCCTACCGGGGCTACCAAAAACGTGACCATTTTTAAACTCGACAATTCCACCTAGTCTCCCCAGCTTACCTCCGCTGCGTCAGGCCACCCCCAGCCCAGCCTTACGCTGCCGCACCCGCAGAATGCGTTGCCCCGTGCTCGACCGAATGGATCAGTTTTCCCCCTTGAAGGGTATAAACCTCGTCCGCCAGGGCGATGAGAGCTTCTCGGTGGGTGATGATGATGATCGTCATCGTCCCCTTCATCGTCTCCAGGGTTTCCCGGATTTGGATTTCGCTGGCCATGTCGATCTGGCTGGTCGATTCGTCTAGGATCAGAATCTCCGGTTTCCTGAGGATCGCCCTAGCCAGCGCGATCCGTTGCCTTTGCCCGCCGCTCAACTTCTGCCCCCCGGTCCCGACGACGGTGTTGTACCCATCGCTGAGGGCATCGGTGATGAACTGATGGGCATGGGCCAGCTTGGCAGCCTCGTGGACTTCCTCTTCCGTTGCGTCGGGGACGCCGTAACGAATATTTTCCAAGACCGTTCGATTGAAGAGTTCGGTACTTTGGCTTACCAAAGCGATTCGGCTTCTCAGGTCGCGGAGTGCAATATCTCGAAGATCGACTCCTCCCAAAGTAATCTGCCCCTCCACCGGATCGTAATGGCGGCACAAGAGCTGGATGAGGGTCGATTTTCCACTCCCGTTGTGCCCGAGCAAAGCGATGGTCCCCCCGAACGGGATGCGCATCGAAATGTTCGTCAAAATGGGGTGGGTGGCGTGGTAGTGGAAAGAAAGGGAATCAAGAACCAACGCATGATTGTTCCCCTCGATCAATTTTGGTTCGACCGGATCAGTCACATTGGGGTTCGAATCGAGGATGCCATAGATCATGTTGGCTGACATGGCCCCTCCGTAAATCACGAACGAAATGCCGGAGAGCTTTCGGAGTGGATCGCTAGCCGCGACGAGGAGTCCAAAAAAAATCATCAAATCGGTTACGGTCAATGGTGTATCGCGAATCTTCAGAAACAGAAGATGCGTTTCTTGATGAATAACCAAATAAGATCCGGCGCAGACGGTGATCGCAACCATCCCGATACCGATAAGCTCAGTGAAAGGCTTGCTCAGACCAGCATAGAACACCATTTTTAGGCTGAATTTCTGGATGTCCTTCGTGCAATCGGCGAAACGTTTCCGTTCTTGCGGCTCCATGGTGAATGACTGCACTGTGAAGATGTTCCCTAGGGCCTCAAGGAGAATCTCATGGAAGCCAGCGGTTTTCCCAAGAATCGACGAAGCGATGGAGCGAATTTTTTTGTTAAAGAAAACGATGACCCCAACCATCAGGGGAGCCAAAACCGCAGATAGTAAGAGCAAACGCCACGATATGAAGCTAGCGAGTATGAGGCATGAAATGACCCGAAGTGGCTCTCGTATGGCCACCCCGAAGACCGCAAGGAGTCCAGCCGACAACCCATCGGTTGCGTTGGTGATCGAAGCGAGTAGTGTACTGTTACCGACTGATTGATGCTGGGCCTTATCCATCCCGAGGGCTTTATCAAAAATTCTGCGGCGCAAATCTCGGGCAAGCGATGTCGACGCGAAGCCAAGCAGCATGTCGCTCGTCAACATTAGCAAGTGCTTTACGAGCGTGCTTACCACCAAAAGGCCCATGATAAAGCAAATGGTGAGGAAGGGATCGTCAGGGAAAATTCTCCTGGCCCATCCCAGCTGCCATAGCTTGCTTTTGAGTAAATTTTGTGATTCTTTGAGCCTCTGTGCTGACCGCTCTCTGTCGGCCTCCGGCATATTCGGGGCGTCAACGACCGCCCGATGCGCTGCGATTTCCTTTTCAAGCTGATCCGTTTGGACTTGAAGCCACTCTTGAATTGATTCGTTCTTCAAGGTTATTTCGATCACCGGATAAAGTGCGGTGATGTTCCCCCCCCAAAGAAACGCGATCCCGATGGAGCAAAGGGTGGCGAGCGCCACGGCTGGAGTGAGGTGAAGCGACTCTCGAATTGCTTTGAAAAAATTGTTCATCTACTGGTTGACCGTGTGGCGAAGAAAGCGGTAGGAGTTCCTCTACCAAAAAAGGCCCTCAAGCCGAAAGATCAAAATTTGCCCTCGCAAGCTCGCGAGTTAGAGGAGGCCAAATTGAAAAGATTCCCTGGCCTCTTACCTGCCTGCTCGCGTGAGTACTTGCAGAGTTAATTGTATCCCCTAGAATGGGGGCACATCTCAAGGAAATGCATCGAGTCTCGGCGTCAGCAGCAGTTACCTGTCTGCAAGCTACAGTTATGGTCCATGAACGAAACAAGCGTGTACTTTGGCTTCTGAACCACACAACACTGCGAGAGTTCGAGGTTCCGCTTCTGGAACAGCTGGGGTACGAAGTCTTTTGCCCGAAGCGCTTTCCTAGAAACGCTGACAATCGAAGTGCTTCTGTTTCGTTTGCACATGATTGCAATCTGACGATACCGAGTTCTGAACTCGAACTGTTAAACTCATTCGATTTTTACGGCGAACGATTCCCACCAGAGATTCGGAGAATCCTTAACCATCGATTTGGCACACTGTTTGTAGCCTATATGTTTCCTATGCTCGATCAGGCACTTCGCTGGTACCAGGGCAAGATTTTACTTCGGGTCTTTGGGGCAACCCACCCCACTTACACGTACTATTCCTTTGCAAAGGAAGTCGCGGCTCCGGGATTCGAACGGAGGCTTGCAAAGGTGTCACAACGATTCTGGTTTGCACAGGCGTATCCCAATCTGAAATTGATTGAACCCGAGATGATACAGAGCCGATCTGTTCATCTTCCGTTGGGACTTCCCGATCGCGTTACTTCTAGGCGAGGTACGTGGACTGGCGGAGCGGCAAAAATCCTTTTTGTATGCCCCGAAATAGAACGATACACCGAATGCAAAAAAATATACCGCGAATTTAAGAGACATTTTGGAAAGTTTCCTCATGCCATCTGCGGAGCTCAATCTAAACCCGTCAAGGACCCAGCAGTCCTTGGTAAAGTTGATTCTGAAACATACGACATGCTCTTCAGGACTTGCAACGTCATGTTCTACCACAGTCGCCTTCCTCGACACATTCATTATCATCCTCTAGAAGCCGCTTGTTACGGAATGCCTTTGGTCTATATGCAAGAAGGAATGCTAGGCAAACTTACCGATTCGAAGCTTCCTGGAGCGTGCAGTACGTTCCGAGAAGCTCGTTGCAAGGTAGCGACTTTGATTAGGGAACCGAATTCATCATTTGCTCAAACGGTACGTACTTCCCAACGGGCTATTGCAGATCTGTTCACGAACGAGTACACGCTGGAAAAATGGAACTCTGAGTTCGTCCTGGGAGTACAAAAGTCACATGAACAACCCCAGAGAGATTCACTTCGGATTGCTGTCCTACCAATTCAATCTTCGGAAGAGATTGCGCAGTCTGTCAAAGGCATTATTCGTCGGTTAAGCAAATGCTCCAATAATAGGGAACTATATATTAGAGAAGGATTGGTCTCCCTCTCCTCGGGACTCCCAACAGCCGAACGTTCCAGGGAGTGGGATTCTCTTGAGAAAGACGTGTCCAATCAGTCACCGAATCTTAAAGTGGTGCGATCTCCATTTTTCTGGCGTAAAATCACTAGCCAAGAGCTCCGGTATTCCCAGCGACTTAGCGGGTGTGGGGCCGTCTCCAATAGTGAATTTACGATCGCACCAGATGACGGACAATCTATGTTCCAAGACTGCGATCTTTGGGTTGTCGTCGGCAATCACTGCGAATTCCCTATTGCAGATGCACACCCCTACATCTTTTGCTACACTCGCCCCAAAGAGGTTCCCGGAGCGAACTTGTCAGGTATTATTCCAGATTTTCAATTCAAAAGGAGAAAACTCGGTTCCTTAGACTCCGCTGAAGTCCAGGCAAATACAGCGGTGGCTCTTCAAAACGCGGCGGCAATCTTTGTTTCCAGTCTCGAAGATTTACAGTTTTTGGTTCGAGAGTACGGTGTCAATGACAGTTGGATCGAAGTACTCCAGGAGGAAATTGCTTGGGAAATCGCCGGCCCTGATGGCGAATCGGAAAAGGAGGGAGAGCGGTTATGGGACCTACTGATCGGATCCATCTGAACTACGACGGAATATTCTTAGGCTACGATGAAAACACTCCCCTTCGGAATGAAGGGTTAGGGCGTTTACTGGCTTTGCTTGTCGATGGTTGGGTTGAGCGAAAGGATTGCCGCCTAGCCATTGCGTGCCCCTATTGGCTTGTTGGCGAACTCGAAGCAATCCTTCAGGATCAGAATGTGCCGAGAAGCGAGTACGACATCATTTCAACGCGTAAGCCATGGAAAAGATGGTTTCGAGAGAAGTGCTCTCGTAGTCACGCCAAACAGTGGAAATACATTACCGTTTTTGCAGTCGGCTGTTTGTTGTTTTTTCTATGGCCAATCAGCGGCATACTTCTGGTCCCGTCCCTTATTGCTTACTTGCTTCATCGCCTTTACCGAAGGAGAACAAGCAGCAACTCCATAGCTGTTCATAAAAGGGCCTTGCGCAAGGCACGAAGAAAATCTCGAGAGTACTCTCGAGAGATTCGCAAATTAGTTCGTGTTATCAATGCTCAAAAGAAGGTCCAAAACTGGCTCGTTCCAACTCCCTTCTGGCCAGAGTCCCTCGAGATTTCTCACTTCAATCGGACAGTCTGTCCTGACCTTGTACTGCATGATCTTCCGCTTAAGTTCTCGGATCCTGGAGCGGAAAGGATTTATTTGCGTATCTTATCCACACTACAAGAGACCCCGTATGCGATTACGTACAGCGAAACCACAAAGAAGAACCACTTAGTGGAGGGCGTGGGTTTTTCTCCAGACCAGGTAGTCGTTATACCGCACGGAAAGGTGGAATTGAATAGCTTCCTAAAGCTCAGCTCGAAAGACGCCACTCCTGAAGACCGGTACGAAATTGCGCTGGACATTCTAAACCAATATCAAATAGCCCATTTGTGGAACAATCCTTATTGGCGGTTTTGCGATTGGTCAAAAACGAAATATATACTCTATGCATCACAACATCGAAGTCAGAAAAACATACTCAGTCTGATTTTTGCAATATCTAATCTCGCAGGAGCTAGTTCGCCCCCTATCCGTCTGGTCCTTACCTGCAATCGTGAACCAGGATCCGAACTGGATCGAATCGTGCGTGAGATGAAGTTAGAGCCATGGGTTCTTTTTACTCCTCAGCTTTCCAGTGAAGTTCTTGCTGCGATGTACTGTTGTGCACAGCTTTCTGTGAATCCAACTCTCTCTGAAGGAGGGTTCCCGTTTACTTTCAGTGAGGCCTATTCGGTCGGCACCCCATCTCTACTTAGCAATATCGAAGTCGTTCGAGAATACGTTCGCGAGCCTCACCTGCGTTCCAAGATGCTCTTTGATCCCATGGACCGCCTAGACCTTTCGAAAAAAATTCTATGGGGAACCAAAAATCGCGACGAGCTTCTTAGACTGCAGAAACCCTTGTATGATGCAATGCCATCCTGGAAGGATGTTGCAGAGAAGTATTCCTTCGCTATTCGCCAAGGATAGTTTGCCAACCGCAGCTACACAGGCCTTATCTAATGTTGGACGATATTGCCTAGGAGGCAATTGCTCGCGTAATGCTTTCTAAGGACTCTTGCCTTCTTTCCCCTATCCTGTATTTTTCTTGTATTGCTTCCTCGAAGACTCGAAGCCAGGAGGATGCGGCGTCGCCCCAACTGTAAGAAAGTATTGGTTGAAAAGCAGTTTCTTGGTCTTCAATATGCGCGTCTCGTCGAGCCGATATTTGATCCAAACGATCAACCCAATCGTCAACAGAATCTGGAGACGCGTATAGCATAGTATCTCCCATCATTGCAAATTGTTCTCTCAAGGCTGGAATATCAGAGGTAATTGCCGGACAACCGTTGGCAATAGCTTCCATGACCGGGAAAGAGCCTTGCTCGTAGCGAGAAGGAACAAGAGTCGCAAACGCATGGCGATATAGTAGCGAGAGGTCTTCTCGACTCACTCTCCCCAGAATATGTACATCATTTCTACAGTTAAGGCGATCAATTGCTGATCTCAACGCATCTGGGCAATTGCTAATTCCAGTAAAAACGACTTTCCAATCAGCTTCTCCTCTCTGCTTAAGTGAGCTAAGGACTTTTATCAACAATTCGTGGTTCTTATAGGAGCGAAACGCGGCTGGATAGAGTAGATAACGAGAACTAGACAGAAAAGGAAACCTCTGGTCTAAACAGATACTCAGTTCGTTCTGAATATGATTCCGAAGGTCAGTGGGTACCGCAGGTTTTAAAACACGCACGGCCTCAGTAGGGACCCCCAGGATCCCCAAAATGTCATTTTCCTTGATGAAATGAGACATGCAGCATACGTATGTAGAGGAATCTACCAGTTTTCTCACTGTTCTCATAAGCTCATCTAAACGACGCTTGCTCAGCATTTCCGGGAAATGATAGCTAACGAGATCGTGAACAACGGTCACGGTCGGTTTGGAAAATATCATATCCAGCCCTACGTAGGGAACCAGCCAGACATCGCAGCTTCCGATGATGGGTTCCATCCGTTGAAAGTGCCGCCGACTGAGCCACGAATCGACTCGAGACGCCATCCCGTGGTCGGCATGGGATAGTTTTGTCTCAGATGGCGCTGGCTTTAACCGCTTGCAGACTTTCCGCAGATTACGTTCCCAATAGGGAGGTCTCGTTCCGCAAACAACTGAAACCCGACCTCGCGAATCATTCCGTATGCCATCCACAACGTGGGAGTCACGTGGGCTGCACTTCAAGGTTATAGTGCAGGTGCTAGACGCTTCGAGTATACCTCGCACTAGGTTGTCGACAAAGACACCGATTCCTTCATTAGGAGCGAGTGTAAACCCATAGTCGCACCAAACTCCAATTCGCATCTGTCACGCCCTTAATTGATATCAAAACTTATCCGGCTCGGAGGTCCAAGCGAGAAGCAATTCGGCGTTGAATCGGTCTGGCAGGAACACCGACCCACACCTCGTTCGGGGGAACATCTTCCACTGCGACCGCACCCGCACCAAGTATCGCTCCCTCTCCAATTCGGATTTCCGGAAGTACGGTCGCCCCTGCGCCGACGAACGCACCGCGTTCTACGGTGACGTTTCCTGCAAGGCTCGCTCCAGGGCCGATGTGAACGTAATCGCCCAGGGTGCAGTCATGATCAACGGTCGCATTGGAATTCACGATCCCTCCAGAGCCGATCGCAACTTCTGCACCGATGTTTGCGCTCGGCATCACTACCGTTCCACTTCCAAGACGAGCCGAGGGAGAAACGTAACTTCTTCTGGAGATGAGGAGCGGTATCGATCCTCCTTCCGACAGAACGAGATGGCTTAAACGCTCTCGCAGTCTATTGTCTCCTATAGCAACAAAGCCACTAGCCCCCGACGTAACTAGCCTTCGAATCTCTTCCCGGGTCTCCGCTAGCACGGGGATGCCGAGGACTTTCTCCTCGCTGCTGCCAACAGCTAAGCAACAAGCAGGCTGAAACCCCATCGACCGCGATACTTCGATGACCATCTTGGCGTGGCCACCGGCTCCCATAAGGAAAATATTCATGTTTACGCGACCCGTACTCGACTTCTGCTGGGACGCGCCAGCGACTTCAATGTATTCACGGTAGCGTCGGCGACGTATTCCACATCTTCCTTGGAGAGGTTGCTGTGGGTGGGTAGGTTGATCCCACGCGCAGCGCAATGTTCCGCAATCGGAAACTCCCCAGGCTTCCCGTCGAAGGCCGGCATCGTGTGGATGGGATAGAACATGGGTCTTGTTTCGACGCCACCTATTGCCAACTCCTCCATCCATTTTTGACGGTCGCAATCAATGTCAGGCCGCATGAGGACCGTATACATCCAATAGGAGTGCTCCGCTCGCGGCGATTCGACGGGGAGCTGAAGCAGGTCCAAATAAGGAGCGAGAGCTGCGTTGTACCAGTTCGCGACTTGACGTCTTTTAACAAGCTGAAAGTGTATGCGCTCCATCTGCGCGACGCCGATCGCCGCAGCGATGTTGGTCATGCGGTAGTTATAGCCGATCTCCGTGTGCCAATAGTTCTTATTCGGATCTACCGCTTGCCCCCTAAGAAACCTCATTCGATTCGCCAAATCGCGATCGTTTGTCGAGACAGCTCCTCCCTCACCAGTGGTGATTATCTTGTTCCCAAAGAAACTGAAGCTGGAGCATTTTCCGAATCCACCGACCATCGAACCATCATAGCGAGCCCCTAGAGCCTCTGCTGCATCTTCAATTAGCAGGAGATTGTGTTTTTCGGCGATCGACTGGATCGGTTCAATATCCACGGGGTGACCATACAAAGGGACGGTCATAATCGCACGCGTTCTAGGGGTAATCGCCTCCTCGATCTTCGCGGGATCGATCGCAAAATAGGTCGATTCACTGTCGACAAAAACAGGCGTCGCATTGCAGTATCTCACCGCGTTTGCCGTTGCCACATAAGACAATGTCGGCATGATCACCTCGTCACCAGCTCCTATCCCCAGCGAAGCCAACGCCAAATGCAAAGACGTTGTTCCGTTGTTGGTTACGACGACCTCCTCAACTCCAAGAAAGTCTGCCAAAGCAGCTTCGAACCGTCCAATGAACTCACCGCGAGACGAAATCCATGTCTCTTCGATGCATTGCATTACGTATTTCGATTCGTTTCCATTCAACGCCGGCTCTGCAACCCGTATTTTTTTCATGGCTATATCGATTCCTTTCTGTGCCTGACGGTGCAGAATAATAAAATAGGTAATTGAGAGCAATACCAGCTCACGCCTAACGCTGTCCACGGGGAAGCTTACGGGAGCAGGCTCACCGCGCGGAGGTGCATCCTGAAGCAGCCTTGAGCGGGGAGCGTCCAAGGCGTTCAACAGGGGGAGGAATGGGAAGCGTAGCTTAACGGAATGAATTCCGTTCTACATTGGGGGTGGCACGCTCAGAGCAAAGCGATGGGCGTGGCGAACTTCTTCCTCAAGCCTCACCCCTCAAACCTGATTCGTAAAATTCGTTCGATTCGTGGTTCTCTCATCCGTGCCATCGGTGTAATCCGTGGTTTATTCACTCAGTTCAGCAGAAGACCTCTCAAAAAATAAATCGCGATGTGTCGATTTCGCGTGGGGCTATTCGGTCAAATAGCATCCGGACCCAACCACTACGATCTAGCAGCTGGGCCTTTACCACGAACCAACCCCAAGGAGAACTCACCCATGCGAGTCATGGTCATCGTCAAAGCAACTTCCGAATCCGAAGCAGGAGTACTCCCTTCGGAACATTTACTCACCGAGATGGGGAACTTCAACGAAGCCCTGGTCCAAGCGGGAATCATGAAGGCTGGAGAGGGGCTTAAGCCAAGCTCGGCCGGTAAACGCGTTCTCTTTTCCGGCCCCAACAGAACGGTAACGGACGGTCCCTTTGCCGAAACCAAGGAACTGATTGCTGGATACTGGTTGTGGGAAGTCGAATCGATGGAGCAAGCGCTCGAATGGGTAAAGCGATGCCCCAACCCGATGCTAAGCGATTCCGAAATCGAAATTCGCCCTATCTACGAGATGGCCGATTTTGCGGAGGTCGATTCGACCGGATCGGTAGCCAAACAGGAAGAGACGCTCGCGAATCAATTGGCCTCGCAATCAGGGACGGTTCAGCCCTACCTATTCTTTGGGGGACGCGCAGACGAAGCCCTTGAGTTTTATCAACAGACGCTAGGAGCGAAGATCGGCATGGTCATGCGGTTTAGCGATAGCCCAGACCCGGTCCCCGAAGGAATGCTCGATCCTAGTTTCAAGGATAAGATCATGCACTCGGCATTTACCATCGGCGCCATGACCTTGTTTGCCTCGGACGGTTGCTCGGAGGCCGATGGTGGAAAATTCGATGGCTTTCGACTCGCTCTGTCGGTCCCCACCGTAGCGGATGCAGAACGACTCTTTCAAGGGCTAGCAGCGACAGGAAGGGTCGATATGCCGTTCGGTAAGACCTTCTGGTCCGACGGATATGGCATGGTAACCGACCAATTCGGCTTGGGCTGGATGGTAATGGTAGCGCAAGCCTGAGATAGGGCCCAGGCGAACACTTCACACACCCTACGGCTTGAGATTTCCGACACCTGAAGCAGCCTTGAGCTGGAAGCGCCCAAGGCGTTCAACAGGGGGAGGAAATGGAAGCGTAGCTTAACGGAATAAATTCCGTTCTACATTGGGGCACGGGTGGCACGCTCCGAGCGAAGCGATGGGCGTGGAGAACTTCTTCCTCAAGCCTCACGCCTCTAGCCTATTTCGCCCGGTTCTCCTTGATTTCGGCCGGAAGATCCTTTAGCGAAGCGTACTCCTTCCAGGAACCTTCGTAGAGCCGGACGTTGGGGTACTTGGCGACGTGCGCGAGGTAGAATCGAAGAAGGCTTCCTTCGCGCGAGGTGCCGCAGTAGACGAGGATTTCTTTATCCTTGGTGAGACCAGCGGACTCTAGTTCGGCTAGCGCCTTAGCCGCTGGGAGGAACTTGTGGGTGTTCTCCTTTTCCATGAGCCGCGCCCAGTGGAAGCTAATCGCGCCGGGAATATGCCCCTTTCGCACCCAGATTTCGTCATCTCCGACATACTCGTTGTGAGGGCGTGCGTCGACGAGGACAACGTTGCTCCCGCCCTTGCGTTGGATCAGTTCTTCTCGCGAGATATCGATTCCCGTTTTCATCGAGTTCGGCAAGGTTCCCGCCGGATTTCCGAAGTACTCCTGCGTCACCGGCAACCCTTGCTTCTTCCATTCCGCGATCCCTCCGTCGACGATTCGGATCTCTTTCACTCCAAACTTCTCGAGAACATACGCCACCATGCTTGCGCTCAGGATCTCGTCGTTAGGAAGTTCCTCCCCCGTCGCGTAGATCAGGTGAAGGCGATCTTTATCGACTCCGGCTCGGACGAGCAATGTTTTGGTGATATCGTCCGGCAAGTATTGCACGGGCACCCCTTTATCGGTCCCTCGCAACGTATCGAAGTTGATATGGTGCGCCTTCGGCAGGTGGCCACGGAAGTAATCCTTGTACCCCCCCCGCGTATCCAACACGACGGGGCGACTTGCGTCGTTGGAGTTCTGAATCAACCCGTTGGCCTCCGCGGGGGAGATGATGTTGATCTCCGCCAACACGAACGAGGGGGCTGCGAGAGCCAGCACAGCGGCAATAGCCATCAATCCAAATTTCATACTCTAGGTAAACTCCGTAAAAGGGGAGGGATTAGTCACGATTTATCGATTGCAGACAATATTCTGACGAACATTAGAACATTCCTTTGTAGTCGCTGGCAGCTGGCGATTCAAGTGGCAGCTCTTCATGACAGGGAGGTCAGCTTTGTTCCACCGATTATTCACGTCCGTCTCCTCCATTGGAGTAGCGAGCCTCTGCTCTTGCCTCGTCGGAGGAGGTGCATCGGTCTTGGGGCAAGAAAACTACTACGCGCCGATTGCCCCGGTTCACAACGACCTCGCCCCTGCGATTGATGCGCTACCCGGGGGGGGCACGCAAGCGAGACTCGATCAGCTGGAAGCTGCACTCAGAAACCAACAGGAGACGATTCTCGATCAACAGGCTCAGATCGATGCGATGCAGTCAGGGGCTTTTACGGCCCAGGAGGACCAAGCAAACGGGGGCAACGCGAACTACCCCAAAGCGAAGATCGGTGGCCAGTATCGATTGATGTACAATTCCTCCAATTTTGCATTCCACCAACCCCAGATCTCGGACCTGCAAGATTCGGCGACTTACTTCAACCAACGTTTCCGAACTTGGGTCACGGTCGAGACAAGCGAGAACGTCCGTGGATATTTGCAAGCGGAGATGGGACACATTCTTTGGGGGAACGAGGATCTCGATTTTCCGAAAACCTACTCGGTTGCGAATCCAAGGGATCTCACGGGAGTCGAGATGAGATACGGATATCTTGAGTATGAGACCGAAGGGATCGGGCTCCTGCGAGCTGGGATCCAAGCCTGGAACGATCCGTTTGGGCAAGTCCTCGCTAGCGCCGATTGGGACTTCAACATCGGTGGACTTCTTTGGGAGTACCACCTGAGCGAACAAACAAAATTCACCTCCGGCGCCTTCCAACTTGCAGAGAACAATGTTCGGTTTGCGGACGATGCGTACTTGTTGATCAGCGATCTCGACTTCATCAACGACGAGGAACGAACGCTTGGGCTGAGCGCCTACTACCTGCATGACAAGGGAGGCTACTCCTACCCGACGCTCGCCTATGACACCGCGTGGGATATTTGGCTTGGGATTCGCGGGAGTCAGCAACTGGGGATCGGGCGATTGAACGCTTTCGCAATCTATAACGGTGGAGCTCGTCAAGATTTTGTGGGTCCCAAGTATCAGCACGACGGTGCTGCTTTGAAGCTGGAGTTGGCAGGAGTTGAAGTCGGTCCAGGAAAGTTCAGTACGCAAGCCCTCTACTCCACCGGTGGGGATTCGAATCAATTTCGAACGATCGCGCAATCGGCTCGCGACAACTTTGGTTCTCAGGGGTACTGGAGCTACTTGATTATCACCAGTCCGCACGGACCGAGCGACGTCGAGGACTTAGGGGTTAGCCTGCAGAACCGGGGGCTAGGTCTATTTACACTTCAGTCCAAGTACGAGATGCCCCTCACGGAAAAGCTCTCGGCGGTCACCTCTGCAGGATGGCTTCAATCCGCAGTGCGCAATCCCACCAGTCAATCGAGCAATATGGGAACTGAACTCGTCCAAGCCCTTCGATACCAATTCGGGCCTGGACTATCGAGCGATTTCGGGGCCGCAGCCTTCTTTACGGGGGATTTCTATCAAACCGCCCCAGGTGCCGCGCGGCCTGATGATCTGTACGAAGCGTTCACTAGAGTTCAGTTAGATTTCTAGGAGAGCTGGTCCCCCCAATGTAGAACGTAGCTCATTCCGCTAAACGACGTCTCGGGGTAAGGCTTTGGACTTTAGGCTTTAGGAAGAGTGTTTGAGGTCCGACGCGTAAGCGAGGCTCGAAAATCACAACCCGTGGCGTAAGCGAGGGACAGC
>CAYMXM010000080.1:0-11607 GCA_964394065.1 uncultured Pirellula sp.
TGGTCAGGTTGATCCAGGAACCAGAACCGTTCCCATTCGTGGAGAATGGCGCGGAAGTTTTCCGAGGTGTAGATCAACTGCTGAGCCCGTCTCGCCGGATTGGCGGAATAAATTGGAAGTGCGCAACCTACCAAAGGCATCGTGGTGCAAGCTACCAAAAGCAACCATCCCAATTGCCGTTTCATCTCTACTCCTCCGTGAATTTAAGCATTCGCACCGCTACTGCTCCCCACCATCTTACGGGAGCTTGGAATCCGAGTCGCTGTCGGAATCGAGTTCCTCGTCACTGACGTCGATTCGCCCCGACGCAATGTCGTCTCGAATTCGCTGTGCGAGTGGAGTGCCCTCTATCGCGTTAACTCGCTCCTCCATGATCTTCCCCGGCTTAAAGGTCACGACGAACTTCTCCGGAACCTCGACCTGACGGCCAGTTCTGGGGTTTCTCGCTTTCCTCGCAGCTCGAGTTCGAACCTGGAATACGCCGAAATTGCGGAGCTCTATACGACCTTCCTCCTCCAGCGTTTTTACAATCGAGTCAAACGTCTTCTGGACGATCAACTTGATCTCCTGCTGGTTGAGTCCGGTCTCTTCGGAAATCGCTTTCACGATCTCTTTCTTTGTCACGGCTTGACCTCCCTGGTGCTCTTAGCTTCCCCTAAGTCCTTTGTGGATCTGGGTTTAACAAAAGAGTCTAGGTTCGTGGACTTGATTCGTCAAGGTCGAGTGAACGAGACAAAGCCGATTGGCACCGCACATTCCGTACAACTATCATCGGCCTCCCCCACCCGCAAACTTGATGCAACCTGATCTCTTTTTGGCAAACTTTACCACTTGGGGCAATGAATAGGCCGTATTTCGTCCGTCGCGTAAGCGATTTGTTCGTGGCCCGGGCGTCTCGCCCGGAGGAGGAATAGGGTGTGTGAAGTGGTCGTTGCTTCCAGCTCAGAAACAGTTTGTCTGGGATGTTTGGCCGACGCGTAAGCGAGGCCGGAAAATCACAACCCGTGGCGTAAGCGAGGGACAGCGCTGGCAACCACGCATCTCATCCATGGTCTCCCAGCACGCTCTTCGTGCCTCAGGGACGTGCCACCCGGCGCCTGAGATATTCCCGACAAGGGCCACGCGCACTCGCGACGCCGTCCCTCGCTTACGCCACGGGTTGTGATGGGGAGACGCTTCGCGTCCTCCCACTTATCACCGATGCGTCAGCTTATGACCGATGCATCAGGCCACCTCCGGGGAGGGGAGCGGATATCTTATGGGATTAGCCTCTTCCTAAAGTCTAAAGCCTCTTTCTAGCGTTCGATCCAAACCTCCTGGATCTCCCCGTGAAAACGACCTCGCGGGCCTGTGCCGATTTGAAGCTGCAGCCCTTCGGTTTTCAACGACAGATCCCCGGCTTCGGCGCTCGCTACCAACTGACCATCGACCCACAACCGAAGCTGGCCGGCTTGTCGCCTCGCGATCACTTCATGCCATCCGTCGGCGAGTTCTTGGTCATGGGTCACCATCGCTCCTGAGGTCATCGACCAGATCTGTCCCGAAGGTAACGTCGTTGCGAACAAACGACCTTGCCAAGTAGCCATCGTCCAGACGCGTCGATACTGAACGTCCGGTGTTGTGTCGATTTGACGAAGTCGTTGCCAACGGGAGTTCCCTTCGTAGCGATGAACCTCCGCCAACGGCAATGTTCCCGCGTAGAAGCTTCCGTTGTGGACCAGCATCGCCATCACTTCCTTTTCTTCCCCCAAGCGACCTGAGTCGGTCCAGCTATCGACGCCTCCCCAGCGATAGACTTTACCGGTCGGCCAAGTGCTGGTGTGCAACGCGTCCCCCCAAGTTGCAAAGGAATAGTTCTGGGTGATGTCCTTGTCGACGACGCCCAAGTTGGCCCACTCCTTTCCGTCGAACCGAAAGACATGCCCGTCGTCGTAGCTGGTTGCAAACAAGCCCCCACCATAAACTCCCAAAGCGTTGACGCGGTGTCCTTCGGGGACTGGCAAGGATGTCCATTCGCTACCACCTTCGTAGCGAAAGAAGCCCGCGGGTCGATAGAGGGATGTAGCGTATAGTTTGCCGTCGTATTCGGCCAAGCTGGAGATCGCCTCGGTGTTGGGCAACTGACCGACCAGCTCCCACTGATCAGGAGAGACGTATCGATAGACTTTCCCTCCCAGCGTGCTGTTCTCCGATTCGGCGAGGGCGGAGCCACCCAACCGATACTTGCCGGTTCCTGCATACAATTCGCCACCGAAGGTCGCCAATGCAGATACCGCGTTGGCACCGTCGGGAGAACCCAGCGAAGTCCATTTCCCAGGTTCCTGATAGCGATAAACCTTCCCGGTAGGATTCTCTCCCGATTCGACCGTACTGACGTGCAGTTCTCCGCGATGGACAGTCAACCCAAAGGCGAGGATGGCGTTCCCCGGGCGACCTTCCTGGCGCCACTCGAGGTCGCTGGCAGCATCGATTCCGAACTGCAACTGGCGGCGGTTGGCTTGCCCTGACGTCCCTACGTTGGTGGTCAACGAGAGGTTGAAACCGTGCCGGGTTTCCCCGTTCCATAGGCTGACGAGATCCCCCGAGTCATACGTGTATCGTTCGGGGGCTCGCAACTTCAATCCCACCGTAAAATCTCCGGTTCCTAAATCCCCCTTCCACTTTTCCCCGAGATCCACGATTCGCGGTCCGTCCGTTAAAGGGCTCAGCGTCGTATCGCTTAAGACCTTGATTCGCTTGGCATCGCTCGAAGAATTGTTATCAGCCCACGCGCACGATAGGGATGCAACGAAAAGGAAGAAGGAAGGAAGGAGTGCCGTCCGGCGGAAGGTAGGATTCATAGAAGGTGTAGGGGGTGAGACTTGAGAGGTGAGTAAGAAAGAGCTTTGCCCTTTAATTTGACAGCTGGGAGCTCGCGGAACAACCACGGGCAAGGATTTCTCGGATAAGAAAATTTGACGTAACCCTCCCCTCTGGGGAGGCCCGAAAATCACAACCCGCGGCGTAAGCGAGGGACAGCGTTGGCAACTAGGCATCCCACTCAAGGTCTCACAGCACGCCCTTCGTGCCTCAGGGACGTGCCACCCGACCGAATCCAATCTGACAGGATTTTCAGGATGAGCAGGATTGGTGATAGCGGTATTGGATAATCCTGCAGTTCTTGTAAATCCTGTCGAAAAATGAAGCATGGGCGAAGCCCCCATTCTTCCTCACCCCTCAAGCCTCACACCTCACCCCTGATTCACCGAACTCTTAAAAAACGGTGTGGTGAACCGTATTGGCTTTGGGATAGTTAGATTAGAATAGCATACCGTCCTCGCTGTCCATTTCTTTTCGCTCCACCAAACGATCGAACCTATGGCAACCGTTGAAGCTCGGCCTCAGTCCAGCACCCCAGCTCCACCGACCGACGAACTCGCGGCATCCCTTCTCCAGACCAAATCGGAACTGGAGGTCGACAAACTCTTCAAAGCGTGCGTGAAGCTCGAGGGTAGCGACTTGCACCTGAAGGTAGGGACTCCTCCGATCGTCCGGGTGAAAGGGGAACTCAAACCTCTCAACCGTCCCCCGATCGAAGTGGAGGAAATGGTCCGACTCCTGATCCCGATGCTCGACGATCGAAACCGCCGAATCTTCGAGGAAGAGGGGGGGGCCGACTTTTCTTACACGGTCAACGTCGAAGGGGAAAACTGGCGTTTCCGGGTGAACATGCTCAAGCAGCTGGGACGCCCAGGTCTGGTCGCCCGGCGGATCAATAACTTCATCCCCAACTTCGAGGGACTTTTCCTCCCACCTGTCCTGGAAAGCCTTTGCAAGTTCGACCAGGGGATGGTTCTCCTGGCGGGGGTGACGGGGTCTGGAAAAAGTACGACGATTGCCTCCATGTTGAACTGGATCAATCGAACCTACCGCAAACACATCCTGACCCTCGAAGACCCGATCGAATTCGTCTACACCGAAGACAAATGCCTCATCAACCAGCGGGAGGTGGGGACCGACGTCAAGAACTTCGAAATCGCGATGAAACACGCGGTCCGGGAGGATCCAGACATCATCCTCGTCGGTGAAATGCGGGACCAGGAAACGTTTATGACGGCGATCCACGCAGCGGAAACGGGGCACTTGGTCTTCGGAACGATTCACGCCTCGACCGCCCCCTCGACGATCGGTCGTATTCTCGACTTGTTCCCGGAAGAACTCCACGGTGCGATTCGAAACGCGATGGCGTTCAACATGAAGGGGATCATCGCCCAGAAGTTACTCCCCTCGATCCGAACAGGGGTTAGCCGGGTTCCCACCTGCGAAGTCATGACCTTCAGCCCGATGATCCGAAAGCTCATCTTGGAAGGGAAGGATCAGAAGCTCGCTGATGCGATTCGGATCGGTGCGGAAGAAGGGATGCAGGACTTCACAATGAGTTTGAAGCAGCTGATCGACGATGGTTTGATCGACCGCCCAACCGCCTTCGAAGTCGCCCCCAACCCAGACGCACTCAAGATGGCCCTCAAGGGGATCAACGTCAGCCAGCCTGGTATTATTTAGGCGCCACTAGAATTCAATATCCGCTCCCCTCGCCCCGCTTCGGGGAGAGGGGCTGGGGGTGAGGAGTAGAAGTGCGAGACAACGTCGACCAAGTATAGATCGATCCTATCTTCGTACTCAGCGCAGCGGTACTCGTACTCGTACTCGTATTCGAGATTCGAGTACGAAAGAAGAGGGGGGCGAGCCCCCAATTCAGACGGCGACCAACAGGAGAGCGCTAAATATGCTTATTAATTCAAACCACAGGGGCGAGACGCCCATACTACGTTCCCATACCAACCCACTCCAAATCGGGAAGTGATTTCGGGATCGATCCTTAAGGATACAATATGATTTTTGGCAAGAAGAAACCTAAAAAGTCTGCAGCAGTGGCCACCGATATTGCGGATCTGGCCGAAGGGGGAGAGATCGTTCTCCCACCCCTTGAGATCAAGCAGATGGGAATCTCCAAGGAGACCGCCCAGGGGTTGGCGATCGCGGCTAGGCAATTGCCCGGCTATCCTGTGAGCATCATCCTCCTCGCCAACGCGATCGCGGGACGTGCCGATCGAATCCTGATGGATTTCTCCACCCAAGGTGCGATC
The DNA here is from genome assembly GCA_964394065.1 of uncultured Pirellula sp. Classification (GTDB taxonomy): domain Bacteria; phylum Planctomycetota; class Planctomycetia; order Pirellulales; family Pirellulaceae; genus JBKCUI01. The sequence goes on from CAYMXM010000080.1 coordinate 5,127, forward strand.
GTTCGCTATCGCATCGACGGGGTATGGGATACCCTCCCACCACTCGATCGCCCCACCGCTGACAGCGCACTGGTCGCTTATAAAAAAATCCTCGGACTCAACCCTGCTGAGCGGCGCGCCAAACAGGATGCGAAATTTGCAACGAGTTTCAAAGATGTCGACTGGGTGATCTCCTTCACGAGCCAAGGGGTTCCCAACGGCGAACGCGTTCTCTTCTCCATCGACACGAAGAAGCCAACCCTCAAGTCCCTCGCGGATCTTGGGATGCGGGAGTCGATGATCGAATCCTTTCGAGGAATGCTCAACGACAACAACGGCTTGGTCGTCATCAGCGCTCCACCGTCGCATGGTCTGCCGACCCTCTGGCGCGTTGCGCTCGAGAACGCAGACAAGTACGTTCGAGACTGGGTTTCGTTGGAAAACAAAGCCGACGCCGATCCTGAAATCATCAACGTCACCCAAAACATTTTTGAACCGGGAGTCGGGGACACACCAAGCGAAGCGTTTCGCAAGATGATGTTGAAACAACCCGACGTTCTGGTGTTTCCATCCTTGATCGACGACGAGATGGCAGGGGCGGTGTTCGAGCAAGTCACGACCCAGGGAAAACATGCGGTTACAAGAATCGTCGCCACGGACACGATCGACGCGATTCATCAACTCTTGTTCAAACATCGTGGACAGGCCAAGAACATCATCAAGATGCTTCGCGGTGTAGTCTGTCAGCGCCTGGTCCGTCGGTTGTGCGATCGATGTAAGCAACCTTATCAACCGAACCCTCAGTTGCTTCAGAAGCTAGGGGTTCCCCCGGGACGCATCCAGAAGTTCTACAACCCAACGATTCCCCCTCCTCCCGAACAACGGGTCGATGCCAACGGCAAGCCGATTGAGATTGAGATTTGCAAGAAGTGCAACGGTCGCGGCTACTATGGACGGATGGCGATCTTTGAACTCCTCAACGTAGACAACACGATGCGGCAGGGGATTCTCAAGTACATTAGCACCCCCGATAATTTGCGCAAGTTCGCAAAACAACAGCAGCACGCCGGCTTCCAAGAAGAAGGAATCGTCGCCTGCGGCCTCGGCCACACCTCGCTCCAAGAAATCCAAAAGATGTTGGCAGGGAAGTAAGCGTTGAGGAGTAAGTTATAAGGTGTAAGGAAGAGGTCACCTTCACCCCCCATCCCAACCCGTGGCGTAAGCGAGGGATAGCGTTGCGAGTGAACGTGGCCCTCGTAGAACATATCGGGCGTCGGGTGGCACGTCCCTGAGGCACGAAGGGCGTGCTGTGTGATATCTTGCATTGGATGCGTGGTTGCCAAAGCGGTGTCCGACGGGGACAAACCCCGGTCGGACAACACACACTCAATTTCCCAGAGGAAAAACACCTTACAGCATTCCCGAAAGGGAATGCTGCCTTCTTGCTTACACCTTATAGCTCATAGCTTACAGCTTACACCTTAAATCCGATGCGTTGGCACAGGGCGGCCGGGGCGGAAGCATTGGAGGGTTCGAAGGATTACTGCGAGAGACCGTTCTTCACCGAGGGAATGGAGCGAACCTTCCACGACGGATGCGAGGCCATCGGGATCCATCGCAACCCGTGCATTGATCGTCAGCTCAACTCGGTTTCCTGTTCCTTTGGCTGGAACCGACAGTACTGGCGGCGTATCGCTGCTGATCACGTTTACCACGCCAAACAATCCGTCGCAGTTAGCGATCACCTTCAAGTGCGCAATCTCATTCGCATCCCCCTCAAGGGAAGATTGAATGCGCGTTGCCAAGGCGACCAAAAAGGAATCGATCTCGAACGGCTCCGTCCCTTCGATCACGAACTGCGCGTTGAGCCATCCCAGCTCCGCTTCTCCCTCTGCATAAACGTCATAGTCTACGTCGATGATCTGTTTCCCAGCCTCTCCCCGCCGATCAAGGTATTCGAGGAACTGGTCGAAACCTTCGCCACTTTTCGCCGACACCCGAATGCACGTGCGATCTGGAAAGTCCGTCTCTATCAGCGCCCCAAGCTCATCGACTTGTTCAGGCGAAAGCTCGTCGATTCGGTTGAGGATTACGAAATCAGCTTCTTCGATCTGCTTGCGGAAGATGTATTCGGCTTGCGGCGAGAATCCCCCTTTTTGGATTCTTTTGAGTATCTTCAAGCCGTGGCTCGGTTTGACGATCACGCCGTACGGAGCAATATCGAACGGGCGTTGGTAGATCTGTTGCAGCGGGCGAAGAACGGTTGCTACCAAATCGGTGCAGCTACCAACAGGTTCCGCGATGATGATGTCAGGGAGTTCGGACGAACCAAATTTTTCGACCGTTTCGGTGAGTCCGTTGAAATTGCAACAAAAGCAACTACCCGCCACTTCCCCGACATCGAAACCCTGCGCGCGGAGCAAGTTCGTATCGACGAGATCGGTTGTTTGATCGTTTGTAACGATTCCAACCCGCTTCCCTTCTGACATAAAGTGCTTGGCGAGCCGAGCGATCGTCGTAGTCTTCCCCGCACCGAGAAAACCACCAACCATGATGAAACGAGGATTGGAATGAGACATGTTGATTCTTGAATGAGGTTTGAGGGGTGAGGCTTGAGACTACCGTTCTGGATTGAACAGAATATACGTCCCGCTCTTTCCTGCGACGGCGATGTCCGTTTTGCCATCTCCGTTGAGGTCGCCGGTGGCGATTTGAAGTCCGACGCCGACGTGGCCTTGCTCGATCACTTGCTTCTCAAACTCTTTCCCGTTCCATCGGTAGTAATGGATCACAGGCATCTCCTTTCCACCTGGGTCCCCGCCGTTGTGCGCGTAGTATCGCTTGCCCGTGATCAATTCATCATTGCCATCACCATCCAGATCGGCGAATGCCAGGGCGTGAGGTTGCGAAAAGGATTTGTCGATAACCACTTTCTCAAACGCGAGAGGTTCCCCCTCTTTCGACTCTTTTCGTTTCCACCAATAGAGCCCGTAGTCATGGCCGGCTCCCAAGACGATATCGTTGAGTCCATCTTGGTCGATATCTCGCACCAGCATCGGGATACTCCCGGTGATATCCCAGTCTGCGTGAAACTTCCACTCTTGCCCCCACGGGTTCGAGCGGGGTTGTTCATACCATCCGGCACCGGTCAAGACATCGACGCGACCATCGTTGTTGATATCCCCGACTCCGAGCCCATGCTTGTTTCCGACCTTGCCAAGAGTGCTGCCAACCAGGTCGAATTTCGACGGGTTCTTATCGGTGGGATCCCGAGGGACGAAGCGCCAGACCATCGTGGGGTTCTTTTGATTCCAACTATTCACCACCCACTCCGGTCGTCCATCTCCGTCGATGTCCTCCAGCAATTGACCTTCGTTCTCGCTCATCTTCGTATCGACGAGGAGATGCTTCTTCCAAGTCTTTCCAAGTCGCCATCCTTCAGGGCCGGGGTTTTCGTACCAGTGAACTTCGCTGGGGAGGAACGAGCCTGCGACGACATCAAGAAGCCCATCCCCGTTCATATCGACCAAATAGTCACCGTTGGACTGGACGTAACCGTTCCAGTCTTCGATCGTTCGAAGAGGTCGGGGTTTGAATTCAGGTGCGGCATACCAATTGCGTCCAGCGACGACGTCAGAGAGTCCATCCCCGTTGATGTCTCCAATCGCGCAACCTTCATTTGCATCAAGGGCGAGCATCTCGACCTTCCAAGACGCTGCGATATCTTCGGTAGGTTTGTCGGCGAAAACGAACGGCTGAAACGAAGCGAGCGTGCCGAGACAGAGGAGAGAAACAAGGTGAGTTTTTCGTTGCATAGGATTCCAGCTTATGGACGGAAGGAGCGAGGCCGGTTCAACAACCGGTAATTTCCCAGCGGAGGAAGATATTGTAGTAGAAAACAAAAGAGAAAGGGGGGAAGAGAGCGTTGAGGTGTGAGCCTTGAGGTGTGAGGCAGAGGAAGCCTTTAAGAAAAGGGGACGCTTCTTGTCCGATCGGGGCTCGTCCCCGTCGGACGCCGCTTTGGCGCCCTAGCACTCGCCGCGCTTTTAGGGCGCCAAAGCGGTATCTAGTGGGGACAAGCCCCATCCAGACAAGAACCATGAGAAAATGCTTCACGGCGTTCCCCAAAGCGAGCAAAGGGAGCGTGAATACAAGGTTCCACCCTAGCCCCCCAAATCTCCCCTCCTTTCGCACTCAACACTCAACGCTTACTCAATGCACACCGACGCAGATGGAGACGGCTTGGTCCTGGTCGGGATCGTGGATCTCGAAATCCAACGCATAGGTCCGTCGCAAGTCCATCTGGTCGATCCGCCTCCACGTCTCTTCCAACGCTTCGAGCGTCCCGCCTTCGACAGGGAAAACAGCGTACTTCCCCGCTGGGACTTCTCGAAGAAAAAAACCATCCGGCACACAACAAACGTCGATCACTTCACATCCGAGAAAGAAGGTGAAGGGGCGAGTCTGGTCGTGCTCGTAGCTATGAAAGGCTGCGATCCAAAGGTCGTCGGCGCGCTCCGGTGTGTCCTCCGCGATCGCCTCCCCTCGGAATCGATCCCACAGCCGCTGGATCTCTCGATCGTTCCGGTCGCGCACCCGCACTTCGATCCCGTAAAGCGAACGAACTGGCCAGTTCTGTATATCCATGACGGATTCCTCCCTCGGCAAGTTGAGTTCAATCGTTAGACAGGTGACTTTTCCAGGTTCTGAAGGGCTTCGATCCCCCAACGGTCAAAGAAATCGCCCAGAGACTCTCCCTCGTTCCGGTTGTCCCGAAAACAGATCAATAGCGGGCGTAGTTCGGGGACGATATCGCTCCGAAGGACGAGATCCTTGTAGATCCGATTCAAACGAACACCGAGGATGTTCCCTCCGATGAAGACGGTGTACTTACCCTCTCCCGATTTCCCGTCGATGCTTCGCCCGACCAAACCGATGTCGGCGTTGTAGGGGCGAGCACAACCGTTCGGACAACCGGTCATTCGGACCGTAAAGACCTCGTCCTGCAGCCCTAGTTCCTCAAGCTCTTTCTCCAACGCATCGATCACCAAAGGTAGCGCACGTTCACTCTCGGTCACCGCAAGCCCGCAAGTGGGAAGAGCGGGACAAGCGAACGAGAATCGTCGTACGGTGCTGATCTGCTCGATCGTTACGATCCCATGATCCGCCAAAATCTTCTCAATAACCGGCTTTTGCTCTTCCTCGAGATCGCAAAGCAAGATGTTTTGATGAGCCGTCAGTCGCGCGGAGGAAACGTGACCAGAGAACAACACTCGGAACGCTGTCTTCAATCGGAAGTCTCCCTCATCCTTCACCCGACCGTTCTCGATCGGGAGACCGAGAAACCATTTCCCATCTCCTTGGCTGTGCCAGCCCAAATGATCGTCGTGCCCGATTACGTCGGCTGGGTGCGGATCGGGAAGAGGACGTCGTACCGTTCCCTTGGGGACGCCACTCACCTCTTCCGCGCGATCGAGATACTCCTCTACCTTCGCTTTGAACTTCGGGAGCCCCCATTTATGGATGAGATACTTCATCCGCGCTTGGCTCCGATCCGAGCGGTCGCCGAAGTCCCGTTGCACCATGATGATCGCAGTGATCACGGGAAGAAGTTCTTCTCGAGAAATATAAGCGAGCCGTTTGCCGAGAGCCGGAAAGCAACTCGCTTTGCTCGGTGTCGTTCCCATGCTTCCACCGGTCAGGACGTTGAAGCCGATGATCTTGTCCCCTTCGGTCACCGCAAGGAGCCCGAGGTCTTGATCGTAGACGTCGATGCAATTGTCATCGCACAAGGCCAATCCAATTTTGAACTTCCGGGGGAGATAGGCTGTCCCGTAGATCGGCTCTGGTTCCGACTCGGCCAAGGGTGGGGAGATCAGTTGCTTTTCCCCAGTCAGTTCATCTTCGAGCCAGATTTCTTGATAGGCCCCCGTTTTCGGACGAACGTAGGCTGCGATTTCATCGGTGATCGCTTGGAGTTCGTCCCGCAATCCATTGTGTCGCAGGGGAGCGGGGCAGCAGCATACGTTTCGGGTCACATCGCCACATGCGGATTGGGTCGATAGTCTGATCTCGTTGATCCGATGGATCGTTTTCCAAAGATTCTCTTTGAGGACACCGTGCAATTGGATGCTTTGTCGCGTTGTGATCCGGAACGTTCCGTTTCCGAGTTCGTCGGCGATATCGAGTTCTCCCAGGACCTGAGCCGCCGTCATTTTTCCACCGGGAATGCGGTTTCGGACCATGAAGGAGTAGGCTTTATCGAGCCCCTCTTTGCGTCGTGATTTGCGCAGGTCCCGATCGTCTTGCTGATAGGTCCCGTGAAACTTGAGGAGCTTGGTCGTGTCGTCCTCCACGTGATCGGTGGCTGGGTCCAGAAGCTCGGCGATGATCGTACCCCGCAAACCGATGCTCGCCTCTTTGATCAGTTCGACTTTAGATTTAGGTTGCTCCGCTTCTGGCTCTGGTTGATTCATGTTCGACTCGCAAAATAGGTGGAGAG
>CAYMXM010000080.1:11707-13020 GCA_964394065.1 uncultured Pirellula sp.
TCTACCGTTGAAAAATGGGGAGATACCCTTTATCCAACTGCAGCATGATGAGATTGCATGCAGTGACATAGATCTTGTGGATCAACGGGTCGTTCCAAGAACCATCTCGCAATTGTTCTTCCACGATTCGATTGTAGAGCCGATCGCGGAAGGTGAGCCACTCATCACCACCTTGACGATAGACCACCTGCGCATAATAGAGGTAGGTGTAGTGCCAGTGCCCGAAGATGTTATCTTCTTTCGAAATCGAATAGAGCTCGTTCCTGCAGTACGCAAGCATCTCGGGAACCTTCTTGTTGTCGTAATCCCCGGCATTGTATAGGGCTGCGAGGCTTGCTGCGGTGATCGCAGGACGAGATGAGCCCATCTGTTGGCTGGAGTAACTGATTCCCCCATCCTGATTCTGACAATCATAGATATACTTCTTTGCCGACTCGATCACCTCAGACGGAACGGGAATTCCCGCATTGCGACATCCCCGCAAACCTTGCACCTGCGTGATCGTCGTCGAACCCTCGTCGTAGTTGTTCCCGTCTCGGGCGCTGACATAGCCCCATCCACCCGCTGGGGTTTGGGCTTTGCCACAGAATTTCACCGCTAAGTTGAGCACTTCGACCAGATCATCCCTTCGATCCTGCAGCCCCTCTTCGCCAAGGCATTGGGAAAGGAACAGCATGGAGAAACCGTGTCCGTACGTATAGCGGCTATCGTTATGTGGGTCTCCGATCAGTCCATTTTGGGTGGTCTGGCTGATCAGGTAGTCGGTAGTTCTTGCGATCTGCTTGGCATAGGGGCCTTGGGTGATCGTCGAGCCACTGCAAATCATCGCCGTAGCGGCAAGGGCCGAGAGGGCGACCGGATAGGGAGGAGTATTCCATTGGCCGCGAGAGGACTGAGTCTTCGCGAGATAGTCAAGCCCTCGACGAATCGCCTCCTCCCACGCCGGGTTTCGGTCCCCTCCCATCGGGCCGACCGTCGCTCCCCAAGATTTTCCCGTACCCCCGTTGGCAGCGAGGAACGTAGCACCCGCGCCGGCAAGAAACTTGCGACGGGTTGTTCTTAGAGAATCTGTCAAAACGGAACGGGAAGGTTTGGAATTTAACATCGAGTATTCACCGTAGCCCGGGCGTCTCGCCCGGAGTTGCAAAGTCGTAGTCGTAGGGTGTGTGAAGTGGCCGCTGCCTCCAGTTCAGATCGAGATGATGAGTCAATCCTCGTTTCTATTGCAATCATCTTCACACCCTCACCCCCGGTCTGGCGCATCGGTGTTAAGGGGTAGGACGCGAAGCGTCCTACCATCACAACCCGTGGCG
>CAYMXM010000081.1:0-12962 GCA_964394065.1 uncultured Pirellula sp.
CAACACGATCCTTGAGTTCTGCAAGTTTCTCGCAGAACGACTCAATGGCTAGCTCCGGGCTGAAGAAGGGAGCGTTTTGATGAAGTGCAATCGTCACTAATTTTGGGAACAAAACTTGCGCAAAGCCAATCCCTCACAACACCAACTTTTGGACAGCCCAGGCTAAAGCGCAGCGCGAGCCCCGAAAATCACAACCCGTGGCGTCAGCGAGGGACAGCGCTGGCAACCAGGCATCCCATCCAAGGTCTCACAGCACGCCCTTCGTGCCTCAGGGACGTGCCACCCGGAACCCGAGATATTCCCGGCGAGGGGCCACGTGCACTCGCGACGCTGTCCCTCGCTGACGCCACGGGTTGTGATGGAGGGACGCTTTGCGTCCCCCCCCCCCTTAACACCGATGCGGCAGGCCGCTCTAGAGGAAGGCTTACTCTCCTCAGAGACGGTGACAAGGTTATGGTATATTGTCACCTGCCGACCGCTTCAAATGCGAAGCCCTCTTCCTCAAATCTCAAGCCTCACTCCTCAAACCTGCAAGGATCCTGCCCATGGTGGATGCGGTTCACACATCCGGAAGCCCGATGATCGAGTTGCGGCGAGTCTATCGCTCGTTCGGCTCGACGCAGGCGGTTTCCGATGTTTCCTTTGAGGTCTATCGAGGACAAGTCTTCGGATTTATCGGTCCCAACGGAGCGGGGAAAACGACGAGCATGCGGATTCTCTCCACGCTCGAACTTCCCAGCTACGGCGACGCGTTCATCGATGGATTCTCTGCGGTCAACGATCCCGAGTATGTTCGACGCCGCTTGGGGTTCATGCCAGACGGCTTCTCTGTCTATCCGAACATGAACTGCATCGAATACCTCGACTTCTTCGCGAGATCCTATGGCGTGATAGGGAAGGATCGGATTACCGCCATCAAACATACCCTCTCCTTTACCGGCCTCGACAAGATCGCGAGCAAGCCGATCACGGGTCTCTCCAAAGGGATGCGCCAACGGCTCTGCCTTGGTCGTGCGATGATTCATCGCCCTGCCGTGTTGGTGCTGGACGAACCAGCCAACGGATTGGATCCTCGGGCTCGAATCGAACTCCGGCAGATGATTCAAGACTTGGCATCCCAAGGAACCACCATTCTCGTTTCTTCGCACATCCTCACCGAGTTGGCGGAGATGAGCGATCAAGTGGGAATCATCGAACGAGGAAAACTGTTGGCAGTTGGAAGCGTCGAAGAAATTCGAAGAACGCTCGAAGGGCAGCTGAAAGTACGCATTGTCCCTCTCGAACGAATCGATGCGTTGAAAGAATGGCTGGAGGCCAAAGAGGGGGTCGGAGAGTTGTCACGCGAAGGGAACGCGTTGCATTGCATGTTGGATGGAGATTCCAAAGAGCAGTCCCTGCTTCTTTCCGCGATCGTCGCAGCAGGGTTTCCAATTCTGGAGTTCGCGGCCCATCGTGAGTCTTTGGAGGATGTCTTTATGAAGATCACGACAGGAGCGGTTCAATGAGCAGTGCAGATCCTGCGGTCTTTCCTGGCAGTAGCCCCTCCCCCTCACCGGTCGATCCGCACGGAGAGGCGATTGCTCAATTGTTGGATGGCGAAACCACTTGGGATAAACGCTTGATCCGATGGAGCGATTGGTTCAATCCGATTCTGGTTAAAGAGACAAGGCAAGCGCTCAAGAGCAAACAGTTTTCTTGGACCTTTGGTCTGCTGGTGGTCGTCGTGTTGGGGTGGTCGATCCTAGGGATCATCGGTTCGATTCCGAACATCTACTATGCCTCGGACGGGAGAAACCTACTGGCGGGATACCTTTTGATTCTCGTCGTCCCAGCTTGGATCATCATTCCGCAAGCGACGTTTCGTTCCATGGCCTCGGAGTTAGACGACGGGACCTTTGAGACCCTTTCGTTGTCGATGCTAAAACCGTCCCACATCATCCTGGGAAAGTTGAACGTTGCGATGCTTCAACTGATGATCTACATGTCGGTTGTAGCCCCTTGCATCGCGTTGACCTATCTGCTGCGCGGCGTGACGCTGGGATTGATCCTTTTCCTCTTTGCCGCTTCGGTCATGGTGACATTGAGTCTAGCGATGGTCGCGGTCTCATTGGCTTCCTTTTCTCGCAACCGAGCCTTGCAAGTCATTTTTTCGGTCGTATTGATTGCGATTCAACTCATCGTCACCTTCTGGTTGTCGGCCGTTTTGATCTCGCTGATCATCGAAGGGATCGGCGACGTCTCCAGCTCCCTTATCATGTGGAAGATATTGGGATACTGGGGGGGATTCACCTTTTTATATTCTTGGGTTCTGTTTAGTTGCGCGACGGGACTCATCGGTGTTTCGAGTGAGAACAAGTCAACGCCGATACGTATTTCGTTGCTCGCGACGGGAATTGCTATCGCTGTTGCTGGGATCATCGTTACGACGGAGAACGAATCCGATCGGATAAGCATTCTCGCACTATTTGCAACTTTGGCTATGTTCCATTGGACCTTTGCCGGCTCCTTCATTGTCGGTGAGAAAGGGTTTATCTCCGCGCGTGCCAAACGCTCCCTACCAAACTCCCTCGTCGGGAAAGTGCTCTTTTCCTGGTTCATTCCGGGGGCTGGAACAGGGTTTGTTTTCGTGTTGATGAGTTTGGGTGGAACGCTCCTCGTATACGCGTTATATCAACTGGTTGCGCTTGAGTTGGATTACGCAAAGAAAACAACCGGTCTCGTTCACCTTTCCGCGTTGTGGTTGTATGCCGCCCTTTATCTGGGGGTTGGGCGAATGGCTTCTTGGCTTCTGTTCCGCAAGATGGGGGTGGGACGGATCGTTGCGACAGGGCTCTTTTTGGTTGTGTTCAATGTACTCGGGGTCATCGCCAGTTGTTTGTTCAGTCTTTGGGACTCGAACTATCAAAACATGGATTTCGGATTCTACTGCTTCATCAACCCTTGGTGGACTCTAGCCGAAGCCTTTCCAACCGAGTACGGACAGAATACCAACTGGGACGTAGATCTCGCGGTCTTTCTTCTCGCTGTAGTGGCGATTCCGATCTTCTTGATCAATTTGTTCTTAACCGCGAAAGACATCGTGGTTCAACGGGTTGAGATCCCAGAGCGGGTGCAACAGGAACGAGCAAGGATATCTGGAAAAGCAGCTCCTTCCCCCGCGGAAGAAGAGATCATCGATCCATTGGCTTGAAGTCACCCTCAATGGGGGACGCTTCGCGTCCGCCCTCTTACCACCGATGCGTCAGGCCTCCCCGAAGGGGAGGGTGGCCTCCTTCTCCCTCAAGTCTCAAGTCTCAAGTCTCACCCCTCAAGCCTGTAGCTGCCTTCTACAAATCATATCGATAGTGCACTTCGTCCACCCCATCTTCGTAATAGTCGATCAGCCTTCCTGCGATTCGAAAGCGAACCGAGGTTAGCAAGCCATGGGCATTGGGAAGATCGCTCGGAAGCGCGAGATAGACCGATCTTCCTCCCCATGACTTCACTTCTCGAAGGACCTTTTCGAAGTCGGGAGCTTTGCTGCCACGTCCCGGGGGAGAGGGTTCCCAACCGATCCAATAGGCTTCGTTGGTTTCCGGAATTTCATCCACTCCAACGATGACGATGTCTTCGTTCGAAGGCTCCACTTGCGGTTCTTGCTTGGGCAGGAGACGCATTCCATAAACGATCATCGATTCCCCGGGGGCGTAGAAATCGGGTTGGCGCAGCTCCTGCATAAAGCCGCATCGGACGTAAGCATCACGGGCATCGAAGTAGATGTCCCCTTCTTCTTCCGAGTGGTAATCACTCGCCTGCACAAAGACTTTACGGCACCCTTCTTCCCGCAGGAATTCGAGTATCCACTGCAGCATCTGCCCCCCTTTTCCAGACCGTCTGTCGATGCGTCGTAGATAGGTCCACGAGAGAGAATGAGCTGCGACGGTGTCTTCGATCGGCTTCGCACCCACGACGCCGATAACGACTCCTTGCTCGGTCAAGACGAATTGTCCTTCGACCGATTCTTCATAGGTTTCGCGCGCGTCGTAGGCGTCGTCTTCATCGTACTCGTAGATGATTTGCAGGGCGGAGATGATATCCCCCTCGCGCATCGGACGAAATTCCAACGGTCCTTGTGAGCGCACAAATGTCATCGGTGACTCCAAAACAAATCGTAAGCGGTCTGAGCAAAGAGATTGTTCAATGCACGAGAATCGTCTCCAACCCAAGCGGGGGAGAGATGAAGCATATCGCGCATCGTCGAAGCAGAGCCGGCTAGGTACTGATGGTCCCGATGACGAGTTCGGCGGTCGGGATCGACGAGGATCGGTTGCCCGCTGATGAGATACTCGCCAGGTGGCATCCCCGCTGCACTCATCGAATCGCTCGTTACGATCAACCGATCCGAACCGACAGCGTCCAACCAGAACTTCAACAACCAAAAGGGGACATGGATCGCATCCGCGATCACCGAGATCTTCAAGTCAGAACCGCAAGCCAACACGCGGTTGATGATGTTGTCATGGCGATGAACCTCCATGACACAGCCATTTCCGAGATGGGTGAACCCTTGGAGTCCATGATCGATCGCCCCACGCAACTCATCGATCGTTGCATCGGAATGTCCGCCGAAAACGATGACACCTTGGCGACTCAACCATTCCGTCGTGTGAAACCCCTCGTCCATTTCGGGGGCCAATGTGAGCAGTTTGACTCGACCTTGTCCCGCCTCCAAGATCTTCGCAGCGATCTCGGGTGTTGCGGGTAGGATCGCTTCCTCCGGGTGGGTCCCCCGAAATCCGGACTTTCGAGAGAGAAAGGGGCCTTCGACATGAATCCCGGGTGCAATCCTCGATAAGTCAGGGGATTGCTCAATCCAGTCGGATATTCTACGAATGCGCCCGAGCAACTGTTCCAAGGAAGAGGTGATGATCGTCGGGAAAAAGTGGCGAACCCCTGTTTCCGCGAGCCGATCACACGCAATCTGGAAACTTGCGAGATCCAGATTGTCATCGTTGAAATCGACTCCAAACGCACCATTAACCTGGATATCGATAAACTGCATGCGAGCTCAAGCTTTCTACGCTTGTGCACTTTCCAACAATGCCGATTCAAGCTTCGCGCGTGGCGGGATTCCTTGGAATCTTTCGATGATCTCCCCATCTTTGAAGAGAAGGAGCGTTGGGATCGCATTGATACCAAATCGTTGGGCTAGTTCGGGATGTTCTTCGATGTTGACCTTCCCGATACTCACGCTCCCCTCGAACTTCCCTGCCAGTTCATCGATCAACGGAGCGATCTGGCGGCAAGGTCCGCACCAAGTGGCCCAGAAATCAACCAACACGGGTTGCGATGCTTGCAGGACCTCTGATTCGAATCCTTGTTCGGTGAAGACTGCGGCTTGTCCCATTTTATCTACCTTTCCTCTCTTATGAATTGAATCCGGGGAATCCCCGTCGGTCTGCCATTTTATACATGACTAGGAGCATTCACTGTAGTGCAGTTCCCGTGCCAAGGAAAGTCACACTCCGCGGAGACGCCATCTTCTTTTTTTCGCGTGTTCCCCATCACAACCCGTGGCGTAAGCGAGGGACGGCGTCGCGAGTGCACGCAACCCTTGTCGGGAATAACTCAGGCGTCGGGTGGCACGTCCCTGAGGCACGAAGGGCGTGCTATGAGACCTGGGATGGACGCTTGGTTGCCAACGCTGTCCCTCGCTTACGCCACGGGTTGTGATGGGGGCCGCTTCGCGTCCCCCGCCTAACTCCGATGCGCAAGCTCACCCTACGGCGCGAGTCGTTCGATGATCCACGCCCCGTTCCTATCCTCGCGTCGATAACGATATCGATCGTGCAAACGGGAAGGTCTCCCCTGCCAAAACTCGATCGAGGTTGGAATGAGGCGATACCCACCCCAGAAATCGGGTCGAAGCACCTCCTTTCCTGCGAGCATCGCATCGAGTTTCTCGACCTCCTGCTGCAGATCGGTGCTTCGATCAAGAACCTCCGATTGGGGAGAAGCGACCGCACCTAGTTGACTGGAACGAGGCCGAGCGGCGAAGTACTGGTCGGACAATTCCGTGGAAGTCTTCTCGACATTTCCAACAACCCGAACTTGACGCTCCAAGCAGGGCCAAAAGAAATTGAGAGCGGCTTGGGAATGCGACGCCAGTTGTTTCCCCTTGGCGGAGTTGTAGTTCGTAAAGAAACAGAACCCCTCATCGAGTCCCTTCAATAGAACGATGCGCGAGGCAACTCCTTCCTCCGCATCGCGTGTCGAGAGGGTCATCGCGTTCGCTTCAAACCACTCCGGAAGGTCCAACGACTGCAACTCGGTCCACCAATGTTGAAAGAGGGTAAGAGGAGACGGCGGCAAGCTCTCCAGAAGAAGAGATCCAAAAGTGTAGTTACGACGAAGATCTTGAAGGTTCAAAGTTTGGTAAGGTGTAAGGTGTGAGGTGTGAGGTGTGAGGTGTGAGGTGTGAGGTGTGAGGTGTGAGGTGTGAGGTGACGCGAAGCGTCCACCCATCACAACCCGTGGCGTTAGCGAGGGATAGTCGTAGGGTGTGTGAAGTGGCCGCTGCTTCCAACTTAGATCGAGTTGTCGAGCAATCATCGTTTCTATTGCAATCACCCTGCCTCCCCCAAAGCGGCCACGGAACACACCGGAAGTGTAGTTGGCACCCGCGAATTCCAACTAGATTATTATTTCTAGCACTTCTGCCCCCTCGTCCCTAGCCCTTCTCCCCCAAAGGGGGCGAAGGGAGCCAAACCCCTGAGCTTCGCTCTGGTTCGTCAACTGAGCCCTCAGGGCGAAGCCCTCTTCTTCCTCAAGTCTCAAGCCTCACCCCTCAAGCCTGATTCGGTCGGGTGGCACGTTCCTGAGGCACGAAGGGCGTGCTGTGAGACTTTCATTGGATGCGTGGTTGCCAGTGCTGTCCCTCGCTAACGCTTCGGGTTGTGATTGCGTGGCCATCGCTTACGCGATTCCCTACGACTCCACGCCCATCGCTTCGCTCTGAGCGTGACACCCTGGTCTCCACCTTTTAACACCGATGCGCCCCCTCTGACTTATACCTTATACCTCAAAGCTCAACGCTTCTTAAGGGAATATGTATCTCAAGAAGTTGCGAACGGGTTGGCTCGGCATGTAGGCGGTAGGTTGCCCGACGATTCCTCGTCCCAATCTCGCTTGGGTGATGTCTTGCCCGAAACCGATCAGGCTCCGATATCCCGAATCGTATCCGTTGTAGTTTGTCGGCGTCGGGTAGTAGGTCGGTGGGGCGTAGGTAAGGGGGCCAGCACCTGGAACTCCGGTAACCGGCGGAGCAGCATAGGGTGTTCCCGATGCACAGGTGGTGCAGTTGGAGGTTTGAGGTCTGAATAGGGTGGGAGAGACCATGTACCTAGCGTCCACCTGTCGAGGGGGAGCGCTGACAAAGGGTTTGAAATTCACGATCGACGACTCCACGCCGTAACGAGAAGGCTCCGACATCGTCGATGGAATTTGGGTGGGAGCTGCCGCGATGGGGTATCCGATCGTCGGAGGGGGAACGGTTACGAGTGGTGTCGTTGGGACCGTCGGAACGTAGGTGGGTGGAGGAGTTGGCATGACCGTCCCCAAGGGAGGATAGACGGGAGCGGTTGCGGGAGGGGCAACCGGATAGGTTGGGGGGGCGACGGGATAGATCGGCGATGGGTTGACCGGATAGGAGGGGGGAACAACGGGCGTCGCCGTCGGTGGGACGATTGGAGTTGTCGTCGGTGGAACGATCGGAGCGGCCGGCGGGTAAACACCGGTCCCAGGATAGCTCGGGGGGGCTGGATAGTTGGGGATGGAGGAACCCAAATTGGGCACCGGCATCGTGGGAGTTCCCTGCGAACCGAAGGGGATATCTTGGTATCGCGAGATTCGATCCATACTTTCGGTGGTCGCCAGCGGGATCGTTGCCGAAGCGTAGGTAACCCCTTCGCTCAAGGAAGGGATACTTTGCGCTTCTTGATCGTCGGCTATCCGATTCGGACGAAAACCGTCCGCCAATTGCCCTGTCCCCGTGCGTGAGGCAGGAGAGACCGCTGCCGATGCAAGGGATCCCTTGACCGTCCCCGCCGGAGAAACTCGCGCTCCTGGCAATTCGACGCACGATTGCCAAGCCATTCTCGGAGTCCGATATTCCCCTCCTGCCGAGGGTTCCAGTTTGGGAGTCTGCTTCGCTTCGTTATCCTCCCCGATGCGAGGGGGCTCCGCGGCACGCTGGGGCTCCGTCTCGCGCGGGGAAGGTGCTGCCACGCGCGGGGAAGGTACTGGCGCGTAATCGGCTAACGGATCGATATTCCCGAGCGAATCTTTGGCGCGGCTCAAAGCATAGCGAAGGGCTTCTAAATCCCTGGCCGCATTCTCGTCGTCGCGCGGTATGAAACGCGCGCGAGGCGGGTCCGGTTCTTGACCGAAGCTAAGAGAAAAATAAGTCCATCCATGAAAGATCGTTGTCGCAAGAAGTAAAACTCGAAGATTAGACCGCATTATTTTCTTTCCGGGTTGATGCGTACCCCTACAGTTCGAAGCCGCTCGATTGCTGGGCCTAAATCGCTCACCGTTTTTGCATCCACATAGAGTTGCAAAAATTGAGCGAACCGACGCGAAGTGTCCGCTTCGCAAGTTTCCACAAGTGGGTCGAGAGATTCAATGGCATTTTCATCGAGCATCAGCAAGCTAAGCTCTTTCGTCCCTCGAAGGAACTCTACCTTTTTCAATCCCGTTTTTCTAAGGTTCAATGTTTTGAGCCCCTTGAGTTCGGCGATAGCATCCACCTCTTCCAGGGGATTGCTAGCAACCTGTAGGGTCCAGAGCTTTTTCAACTCTTTCACTGGGGAGAGGGATTTGATCTGGTTCTCGGACAGATAGAGAGAGTTCATCCCGGTGAGCTCTTTCAGGGGCCCAAGATCGGCGATCTGGTTCTTCGACAGTTGCAAGTATTGCATGTTCTTCAGACCCGCGATCGGGGCGAGATCGGAGATTTTGTTGTTCGAAAGGTCGATCGACTGGAGCTGTTTCAGTTCGGTGATCGGAGCGAGATCGCTGATCTCATTGTTGGCGAGATCGATTTTCATCAAGGCTTTGCAGTGTTGAAGCCCATCCAGGCTCTTGATCCCTTTCCCCCGTCCGACGACTTGGGAGATGTTCTTCACATCGTCTGCAGTGATCGGCTCTTGGTTGTACCGCTTCGCGAAAACCTCCCAACGAACCGCTGCTTCGAGAGCTTTATCAGGAAAAGTCGCCGGGGGAGTCGCGGCCGGAGTCTCTGCAGCCGGCGCCGCCGCGGGAGTCTCCTGGCCAATGGCTGAGCCCAGGAAGGCCAAGACAAAAACGGCAGGGAGAAGGAGAGCAAATTTAGCGAGGATTCGGACCATCGGTGGGGAGTCTCTGGTGGGGAAGTCAAAGTGAAGGAGAGGATGCAAAAACCAAGTTTTCCTGTCTGATCCCACTTTATCTCACCACCCTTCCGATTTCCAGCGGTATTGGGGAGGAGGGCTCCTCACGTGCCATCATTTTGGACTCATTGTGATAGTCCCGGCGGCTTGGACATTGTTGGTCTCAGGACTTTTCTTAATCGGGATTTTGCGTAGCCCGTTTTCAAAACAAGCTGTCGAGCCCCGCGAGGGTAAGGGATAGAAGAATCGCCTATTTTTTCCTTCTTCCTTAAGGCTGGGCTGTCAAAAAGTTGGTGTTGACATGGAATTTTGAGTGTCCAGATTTATTCCTTTTTAACCGCAGGGGACGCGGAGGTTCGCAGAGGTCCCCGAGAGGAAATCGGATGCTTCGTATCCTCTTAGCCCGGAGCCTTATACCTTAAGCCTTACCCCTCTTTTTTCCGTGTATTCCGTGGTTCCCCCTATCGTGGATCAACGGAATGAATTTTTTCTACGTTGGGGATCCTGCTCTCGGCCCCGGTGATCAATCTAGCCGCTCGGTTGCGTGTGACATAGTTCCAGAACCACTGAAATACCACCAACACCCGATTCTCGAAACGCGCAAGATACAAGATGTGAACAAAGAGCCACGTCAACCAAGCGAGCTTCCCCGTCAAGCGGATCTTCCCTGATTCGACGATCGCATGGGAGCGACCGATCGTTGCCATGTTTCCCTTATCCCAGTACTGAAACGGTCCGCAAGTTTGGTTCCGAATCAAGGCCCCGATACGATTCCCGACATAGATTCCTTGCTGCATTGCCACCGGTGCAACGCCTGGTAATGAACCTCCATCCTCGGTCTTGTAGTTTGCCAAATCGCCGATCACAAAGATGTTGGGATAGCCTTGGAGGGAGCAATCCTTCTCGACTTGGACACGCCCTCCGCGATCGAGTAGATCCGGCAATTCCAAAGAGTCGGCAAGAGCTTTCCCGAGGGGGGATGCCTTCACCCCAGCAGCCCAGATGACTGTTTCTGTCGGAATGGATTCTTCTTGATCGTTCCGTCGGACGACGACCCGGTCGCGGAAGATCTCCGTCACCTTCGTCTCGGTCATCACCTCCACCCCCATCCCTTTCAGATCCTTCCCGGCTCGTTGGGAAAGGGAGGGATGGTAGCGTTCGAGAACGACTTTGCTTCCTTCGATCAAGATAACCCTCGCTTGGGTCGGATCGATTGCGCGAAAATCGCGGCGCATCGTATGATGCGCTAGTTCTGCGAGAGAACCAGCCATCTCTACACCGGTCGGCCCCCCTCCGACGATCGCGATGGTAAGGAGCCTTCGAATCTCGTCCGGATCGTTGCTTCGCTCCGCCCGCTCGAAGGCAGAAAGGACGCGACGGCGTATGACGGTCGCATCTTCGACCGTTTTCAATCCCGGCGCAAGGGATTCCCAATCCGCGTCTCGTCCGAAGTAATGGTGGGTTGAACCCGACGCGAGGACTAGATAGTCAAAGGGGAGACGTGCTCCGTCTTCGAGCACGACCTCTTGGGATTCCTTGTCGAAACTAGAAACCGTTCCCAAGAGAGTTTGCAAGTTCGCTTGACGTCGGAAGATGCTCCGAAGGGGAGAAGCGATGTTGGCGGGTGAGAGTCCCCCGGTGGCAACTTGGTAGAGGAGAGGTTGAAAGAGGTGAAAGTTGCGTCGATCGACAAGGGTTACAGCGACAGGGAGTTTCTTCAAACGCCTAGCGCACATCATCCCTCCAAACCCTCCCCCGATGATGACGACTTTAGGAAGGTTTGGAGTACCGGTCCCGATCATAGTTTGCAGCCCCTCTCGATAATCTTCTTCGCTTGACGAGTCACCCTTCAAACACTTGCTCGAACGATCGTCGGTTTTGATAGACGATATCCCCGCAATTGAAAAGGGAGTCGTAACGGATACCCAAAAAAGAATCACGCAAAGGGGGTGACGTACCCCTCCCCTCTAGGCAACACTGTGAAGCATTTTTTCTCTGAAAATGGTTCTTGTCTGGATGGGGCTTGTCCCCACCTACCCGCCGAGGTGCCCCAAGACTTGAAGAATTCCGTTCAAATGGGCCATTCTCGGACCGTATCGGTCGAGAAAATCGTTAAAGGCGTACTCACTTTCCGAGAGGACCTCTTTTTGCTCCTCGACCTCGTCTGCCATCGTTTGCAAGAATTCGATTTGCACCGACGAGAGGGATTCGAGCGCTTCCTTACAAGACTGTACCAACCGAGGGTGGGAAGAACGCCATTGATTGAGTTCGTTTTGGCGTTGGGTATTCGCTTGGTTGTTCGCTTGCAAAACCTGCTTATTGATTTGCAGCAATTGTTCCAGCAAAGCATTCTGCCGAGTCTGCATCTCAATCAATTGCCGGGTCAATCCAACCAAAGCGGTACCGATTTCGGTTGATTTCGGAGGGGTGGTGGATGTGGGAGCGCTATTCCCCTCGGCTGCTGTAACATCAATGCTGAAAACAGGAACAAATGGGGTCGGATCGTTCGCCATATTCGAAGTGACCTATCGGGTTTGCGTTTTCCACCTGAGAACAAGCGAATAGTATAGCTCTCGGTAGCGTTTTTCGTCGAGTAATTTCCAACGGGTTTGGGAAGTTTGACGATTGTACAAATTTTTCCGGTCGCTCGGGTTGTAACGGGAATCGGGTTGGGAGTGCATGAACGCTCTAGGGCAGGTCGAAGCAATTCTACCACGCAGTTTGACTCGTTTCGTACTCGACGGATTGGTCTCGGCCACGAATGGAAGCAAATAAGAAGAATGCAGTCTCTCTCGCTTTTCTCACCGTCCGCAAACATGCGGTCCACGGTTACGTCGGCGGTCTACTCGTACTGAATCACCTTGCTCGTCCTCTTGAATTTCACTGCACTCTTCCCGTTCAAACCACCCGCGCTCAGCAGATTCTCTACGGCCCAACCCTCGATGAGTTTGTTTGCGGCGAACAAGTAGCCCTGGCCCTGGTCCTCAAAGCAAAGAGCAAACCGAAAGCGATTTTTACCGACACCCTTGCAGCCCTTCCTCTTCGCCACGTGCATTCCCAACCGATTTTCGCAATCGATCGAAGCTGGGAAGGGAATAACTCGACCTTGATCCAACCCACCCTGGAGCGGGACGATTTGGTTTCGACCCGCGTCGAGGATTTAACCCTTCTCGTTCTCCCCGACTACGAGAAAGATCTGGCTGCCGTGAAAGGACTCTTCGAAGACGAAGAGCTCACTCTCGATTTCCTCGAACCGTTCGGCCGAATTGAAGAAGCACTGCGTGAAACGCATCCTGCGACGAAAGCGGCTTAAGAGGATCGGCATGGGCTCAGAAAAACCGGGGGGAACCACGAATCGAACGAATCTTACGAATCAGGCTTGAGGAGTGAGACTTGAGACTTGAGGAAGAGAAGGCTTCGCCCTTGGTCTTGACCGTAGGTTAAGGATGGGTAGTCCTGGTAGGCAACGCTGTGAAGCACTTTCCTCTGGGAAATGCTTCTTGTCTGGATGGGGCTTGTCCCCACCAGACACCGCTTTGGCGTCCTAGCACGCAC
>CAYMXM010000082.1:0-12919 GCA_964394065.1 uncultured Pirellula sp.
ATGATCAGGAGACCGGCTCACGGCGCTGACGGCGGCGTTGAATGGCGGCGTTGTTGAACGGAATGAATTCCGTTCTACATTGGGGGGGGCTAATCCGAGCGATACATGTCGTTGGGTTCGACTCCGAGAAATCCAACGTTGTATCCTGCTGCCCGTAGGTTTTTTGTCGCCTTCGACATGATGACAATCAAAAGGATCAAGGAAAGGAAAGGGATGCATCCAAATAAATAAAACCCGAGCAATAGCATTACTGCGTGAGACGTCTCGTACATACGCACGCATAGCATGATGATTCCAATATGGATTCGAACCGCGCTTACAATCGCTACCAATCCAATTATCAGAACGATAATATTATGAGCGACCAATATGGGTTTGTGTTCCGGGCTGATTTGAGCTCCCTCTTCTGCCAACCCAGGGACGAAGAAAACCAACAAGCTAAGGATTAATATGTTCAGAAATATGATTCCAAAAGCAACAACAAACCCCATGCATATCGCCCGATGCCAATAGGCGATCGAGTACAGGGTATCTCGATCCCGGATCACTTTTCCCTTGCGACGACGGGGGGCTGGAGCAGCGGAACCGCCATAGCTATAGGGATTGTACTCTCCCCCACCACCTCCCCCTCCCGGGGGGGCGGACCAGTTGGGTTCGGGGAAGCTCATGGCGTCCCAAACATTCTGCTCCGCTGGAGCCGCAGCAGGGATGGGAGCCGAAGCTGGTGGGTTCGTGTAAGGATTGGAGGCCGGAGCAGGTCTCGGCGCAGGGGCGGGACGGGGGGCTGCCTGTGCTGGTTTGGCTACCGGCTTGCTAACCGGCTTGGATGGTGGCTTGGGTTTCGGTTGTGTGGTTGGTTGCGAGAGCAAGGTTTGCATCGGTGCAATCTGAAACACGTCTCCGCATTCCGTGCACTTCCCTTTGCGTCCCTCCATCCCTTTTTTCCCTTCAAACATGAAGCTGCAAGTCGGGCACTGGAAGGCAAAGCTATCCGAGCTGCTCTCGGATTCGCTCTCTTTCCCTAGGGTGAAGATGTGACCGCATCCTTTGCAGACACCCCGCGTCCCCTCGAGTTTGCTCTCGTACTGCAGAGTCGATTGACACTTGGGGCAATCGACATCTCGAAGGGTGTCCTCCTCGGTAAGGGTTTGGTACGCATCGTCGCTGCTCAGAACGATCGCTTCGTAGACCGGTTCCTCCACAGGAATGAGGAGCATCTGACGGCAGGATGGACACCGGCATTTTTTTCCGGCAGACTCTTTAGGAACCCGCAACGTTCTTGAGCAGTTACTACAAGGAAACTCAATGCTCATCGGGAAGAATGGCGGGTAAAGCGGGTCGAAAAGTGGAATGGAGAGACACTAGTATAATTTGTAGTTTTCATTTGAGGCTAGTTCTATTGCGAACTACTTTTACCGGCACAATCGCTATAACCTTACTTCTCCGATCCGCTTGAGCATCAGCGCGAATGTAAGGTGTTTGGGATGTCTGGCCGACGCGCAAGCGAGGCCCGAGAATCACAACCCGTGGCGTAAGCGAGGGACAGCGCTGGCAACCACGCATCCATCCAAGGTCTCGCAGCACGGCCTTCGTGCCTCAGGGCGTGCCACCCGCCCCTTCCAACACCGTGGAGATTTTCCTACAGAAAAATGCTTCACCCCGTTGCCCATGGGGCTTCTATAAGCAAGAGTTGTTGGGCCTCTTGCCAGGGTAGAGTATCGAGAGATCCATTCCCCGAAATCCATGTTCTCGTTACCTAAGCTTCCCTTGCAATGCGCCGCCTTAGCACCACCTACAAGCTAACGATCTTGTTGGCGTTGCTATCCCTCATTCCGTTGACCTTTTTGCTGGACACCTACTCGAGTTGGGAAACTCGCCAACTCCAGGAACATCGTCTAGCCGCTTGTAAGCAGTTGGCGATAAGCGCCTCGACGTTCATTCGTCACCAGGATCATCGCGCTTCGGAGCTTCTGTTCCAAGAATTCCTGCAATCCAATCAAGAAGTCATGCAGCTGTCCCTCATGCGAGAGGATGGCTATACCATCTACCGAATGGCCAGTGAACGCTTTCAGCAGGCATCGGAAAGTGGAAATCTCATTCGCGTACCGATCCTGCGTGGAGACAGGGAATGGGGCTCCCTCAACGTCGAGTACATCGAAGCTCCGATCACCGAGTACCTCAGCAAGATGGGACAGGCTATCGTTCTAACGATC
This sequence comes from uncultured Pirellula sp., assembly GCA_964394065.1. GTDB lineage: Bacteria > Planctomycetota > Planctomycetia > Pirellulales > Pirellulaceae > JBKCUI01. Next base: position 2,214 of record CAYMXM010000082.1, read on the forward strand.
GCTGTGAACCTTCTCACTTTTGGTATTCTTCTTCGCAAGTCTCTCGCTGTTCTCAACACCAACAACACCGCACCTCGCCGCGTGCGCAATGCCCTGGATACGATTGCGGGAGGGGTTGTCATCCTGGACCAACAACGCCGCATTGTGTTGGCCAACGAGGCATTTCAACGAAGCTGTCACAGCTCAATCGAATCCCTGACCGGAAAGTCGCTCGACTCCTTAGGATTTCGTTCGTCAGAGGATGCCTTTCTCCCTTGGGATAAATCCAACGATTTAGCCAAGCCATATACTGGAATTACGGTCTTTCTCCCTAGTGGTGAGGAAGAACTCTGTTTTTTGGTCAACTCGACACCTATCAGCGGGCAAAACGAATCCTTCGCCGGGACGATGGTCAGCTTCGAGGACATCACCCTCCGAGAGCGACAACGGATTTCTCTCTTGCAAGCGCTTGCGGAGCTGGAGACTTCCAAAGAGCAGGTGCATCAACAAAACCTACGCTTGCAAGAACTCGCCTCGAAGGACAACTTGACCGGGCTCTTCAACCGGAGAGCTCTCTTTGAGTACCTCGATCAATTCTGGTCGAGCTATCAAGAGTCGGGACAATCGTTGAATTGTATCATGCTCGACGTGGATCACTTCAAGAAGCTCAACGACAACTACGGGCACGCTGTTGGGGATGATGTGTTGCGGAATGTGGCCAAGACTCTGCAGAAGACGGTCGGTGAAATGGGGATCGTCGGTAGATACGGTGGCGAAGAGTTCTGTATCGCACTCCCTGGAGTCGATTTGTCGAAGGGAGTCGAGGTTGCGGAACTCGTGCGACGCGCGATAGAAACCGACTTGGCCGAACCGTACGCGGTTACGTCGAGTATCGGCGTTTCGGGCGTTTCCTTAGGTGCATCGAGTTGTAAGGAAATTCTGGAACAAGCGGACCAAGCTCTCTACGCCGCTAAGCGAGGGGGGAGAAACGCGGTTTGTTGCTGGAGCCCGGGGGGTGAAGAGGCTCTTTTACGCGAAGTGGAAAGCATCCCACGCGTCGGGGCGAAAACGTAGGGGAGTTTGAAGTTTGAAGTTTGAAGTTTGAAAGTGCGAAAGGGCGAAAGGGCGAATGTGTGGCCCGGGCGTCTCGCCCGGAGCGAGGGAACGCTGTGAAGCATTTTTGGGGAGGTCTCTGGAGTCCGTCGCGAAGCGCTTTAGATATCCGCTCCCCTCGCCCCTTTTAGGGGAGAGGGGCTGGGGGTGAGGGGGTGAATTGTTAGAAATATCAACCTTGTTGGAAACCTTGTACTTCACGCTCCCCTCGCCGATCCGTTGGATCGACCCTCCCCAAAGCGGAGGGTAACATCCGCCTGCTGCGCCGCGGCGAGATGACACTCTCCTCTCACCCCTCAACGCTCACCCCTCACCACTATCTCGTAGCCGTTTCCTCTTGAGATGAACTCTACGCCTCCTTCTTGGGCTAGACGGGTGAGGACCTCTTGTAGGGTGGCGTTTTCGAATTGAAGGCTTATTCCCTTGTTCGCAACGGCTGGTGGAAGGGGGAGCGGAAAGAACTCGATTTGGAACTTTTGACCGATTCCTTCTACGATCGCTCCAAAAGGTCCTTGTATCCCTCCAGAAAAGACCGCTTTACTCGTTTGATCGATCGTCCAAACCTTTCTTGGTACCAATGGGGCAACCAAGGAACGGTGCTCTGCAGGGGTGGCTTGAATTTTCCAAACGCCGTTCGCCTGCCGTTCGATTTGAACATCGGGATGTGTTTCGCGCCAAGCCCGACAATGGGTTGGTCCCAGTTGATCGATCATTTGCTTGGAGTAAGACCATGCGACCTGGTGATCGATTTGCGATTTCGTTGGTGTCGCCTCGCTTCGGTTCAACGGCACTGCTTGAACCTTTCCGTCGCTCCAAATAAGTCGACGATCCATCGCGGAGAGGACGCAGGATGCGATCGCGATACGGCTGGCATTGTCGAAAGTTTGGCTAGGCCAGATGTCGTGTTCGACCTCGTTCACCCAATCCGAGTCCATTCCGAAGGCTTGACACAACTCGGTAGCGACTTGCTGCATCGTCGTTCCGATCTCCCAACCGAACTTGAGTTCCTTTCTTTGCCACTGGGGGGGCGTTGCTCTGGAGAAGAAATCCCAAGCGGCTTGGTCGATGACCTTGGAAGACTCCTTGGGAACGATTGCAACGATTCCATCGATCAAGAGAATCGATGCGTCTGCTTGTTCGGTGATTCTTTGAAGCAAGTCCTCCAGCGTAGCTCTTTCAGCTCCCGACACTCGAACAACGCGATCGCGAGGGACATGCCGGTCGATCCAAAAGGGGATGTGGTAAGCCTTGGAAAGGATCTTCACCGCTTCCTCCATCGAATAGGGGCCGATCGATTGTGCAGGGGCTTGAAGTTTCTGCTGTAGCTCGATTTGCAGAGGGGTCAGGAATGGATGGGAGCGTTGTTGTGCATTGGCAACTGGCGTAGGGGCAAATGAGAATGCAATCCAGAGGATGGCAAACGTCAAGAGAAATGAGGAGGAAAAAACGAACTTCATCATCGTGGATCACCCGCTGTTGCGAAGTGGTTTCGTGTGACTAGAGTGGAATTAGTTCCGATCTCCATCGACGCTAATTTTATCCACTGAACATGACCAAGTTGTTGCAAATCTACGAGAACTTTCTCGCCGATACTCACGGTGGTTCGAGTTCCATCGTGGGGTTGCACTATGGTTGTGGTGCATTGAGTCGATGGGCACCCAATCGATGGATCGACGAGGTGGCTCACCACTATACGCCGAACACTCTCAACCGGCTACTTCACTCCTCGGACGCGAGAACGCGACTCGCTGCGACGTGGGCCCTCTTCTTTCATGGGAATCTCGCTCACTACACCTCCTTGGGGCGATTGCTTAGCGATTCTGTCGCTTCGATTCGCCGTTCAGCAGATCAAGCTCGTCGAGAGATCGCGGCGCGAACGCAAAGTAGTTGGCACCGAAAGACGGAACAAGATATCGAGCAGCTATTGGCCTCAGGTTCCTACTTGGAGGCGGATGAGTTGGCGAGTCACTTGATCGCGGAATCCGACAAACGGGGAGACGTTTATGCGCTCCGCGCGGGGATCCGACTTGCAATCGGAAGATTTGCTCACGCCATCGTCGATTGCAAACGAGGAATCCAACTCGATCCCTACGCTTATCGAACCTACGTTTCCCTCGGGCAATGCTACTGGCATCTCAGGAGTGATGGCGCAGCGAGGGAATGCTATCTTGCTGCGTCCAAGATATTCCCCGACTGGCGCCCGGCTCAAGTTCTGATCGAGTCGTTTTAGGACAGGCTTGAGGGGTGAGGCTTGAGGCTAGAGGAAGAAGACGGTTCCCCTTTAACCGCAGAGGACGCGGAGGGGCGCAGAGTTAAAACCGAAATGGTTTTTTAGATCTCCGAGCCCCTCGCCCCTTTTAGGGGAGAGGGGCTGGGGGTGAGGGGTAGCGTCGCGAGTGCACGTAGCCCTGGTGGGAATATCTCAGGCGTCGGGTGGCACGTCCCTGAGGCGTGAAGGGCGTGTTGTGAGACCTGGGGTGGATGTCTAGTTGCCAGCGCTGTCCCTCGCTAACGCCACGGGTTGTGATTTTCGGGCCTCGCTTACGCGTCGTCCAAACTACCCAAACACGTTATGTTCACGCCGATGCGTCAGGCCGGCTATGTGCTACCATCGCTTCGCGATTTAAAACCAAGATCATTTCCCCCCCGATTCTCCGCGTTCCCTGCGGTTCAATGGAAGCCCCCCTTTCTTCTTCCTCAAGCCTCACCCCCTCACCCCTCAAGCCTGCTAAAGAGGCCTGACCCCTTTTCCTTTGGCGAAGTGGTGAAGCCACAAGGTGTCTAGGAATACAAGGGCTGCGAGTACGACGAAGAGAACGAGAAGGGGCCGGTAGCCGGTGATAAGCCACACCGGCGCGGCTACGGCGAGGAGAAGCCAACCAGGAGAGTTTTGCCACCGCATTCCTGATGCGATGATGGAAACAAGAATCAAGAAAGTACATGCCGCATATAGGATCGTTTCTGCCGCTTTCGGACGAACCTCCGAAGGGGTTGAGTGGGGCAAAAGCGGGCGGTTTCGCTCCCAAACCGGGAGTGTCCCCCAATCGATTCCAGGCCACAACAACGACTGCTGAAACCTTGACTCTGCAACCTCGCTTGCGACTGACTCGTCGATCGGTAGTTGGGCGGAGGCTTGGATAAAACCGATATTTCGATAAGCGTTCAAAACCCAATCCGCGAGGAATGGTTGCTCCTCGGGGGAAACAACTCCTTGCACCTGAAACTTATCGAGTTCATCGAGAATCGCGAGAATTCCTTCCTCCTCTTCGAAGATTTTTGGAGCGATCCGATCCGCGATCTGGACATCGTCCGTCAGCTTGGCCTCTTCCGCGAGCTTCGCCTCCTCAGGGAGGGGAGCCGCGAAAACGAACGAAATTTCTACCAAGTAAGAAACCGGAACCGGAGGAACTGTGAGCGTTAGTAAGTTTTCATCAATCGACCACTTAACGCGCCGACCGTTGACGAGAACCGCTTCGGGCAATCTTTTCTGGGAGACGATGTATTGGTGGGGAATATCGTTACCTGGAAACCAAAAGCTTTTTCGGAAACTCATCGGAGAGCCATGGAGCATCTTCTGACTTTCCAACGTGAACGCTAAAGGGACGGTATCTGGCTCACTGCTCTTCGCAATCGGTTTCCCCGATTCCGTTCTCTCGCGGGATAGTTCATGGAAACGGTTGGCAAGCTCAAGATTCGGGAGGCGGAAGTCGATGGCGTCGAGCAATCGGATTCGCTCCGCTTGATCAAGAAAGGAACTGAGTTGCTCTCCGTTGACGGACAAAATAAATGACCAGCGGACGGTTTGCTCGCTCACGGGGGAGCCTCCCAAATCGACTTGAATCCAACTGCAATCGGAGATGGGGCAACTCACTTGGGACGCAGGTTTGTCGCAACGCCATGTTCCCAGCGAGGAGGGATACTCGATGATGAACTTGGAGCTCGCGCCGATTGGAAGAGTCACATTGCTTTCGAGATGTAACTCCATTCGATCGGTCTGACTATTGCGTTGAAGGTCCCAGTGGATCTCTCCTAGATCGATCGAAGGACGCTGTGTCAGGCGTACTTGGTCACCCTTTCCAAGAGATGCGATCGACGTTACCTCGCCTCTCCCAAGGAGGACTCGATCGATGCCACTGAGAGGACGGATTTCGACCAACCATCGCTCGTTGGCAATGAGTTCTACATTTTGTTCTACAATGGCTAGCGAAGGACTGATCAGCCAAGGGGTTTCTAGTTCACTTGGCAAGGCATCTTTTTTCGCAACGATCGAAATAACATGGTCACTCCCGAATCTTCGCTCCGAGATGAGTTGAACTCGGTTTTCACCCGATCCGTTTTGACCTCCGCTTGGGTCTTGAAAGAAGGAGAACTCACCCGCCTCATGGCGAACGCTCTCTACGAGAAATCCAGGAGGTAACAAAAACTCAATCGTCTCTTGGTTCGAGTAACCGAGAGTCTCCATGCGTATGTTTAGCGTTTGACGATGTCCATGAACTCCCCAGCGGGTTCGGACACGGGCGCGACGCCCCTCGAGCTTGGTATCCCTCTTGAGAAGGCCGTACCCGCCGTTCGAGGGGAAGCGAAGAGAAGCGATGTAGGGGTTTCTCGAATTCCCTCCTCGTAGCTCGGGCCAGTCGAGCTGTTCTCGATCCTTGTTGGCCCCGCTTTCCCAAGTCCGTACGTTCTCGATTTTCCAATCGGATCCTGGAAGCCCCGCATAGCGAAAGATGCGGACAGGAACACGCGTATCGACACATTCTACAAACAGGACATTGAGACTCGTGGAGGCAGGATCCTTCAGTCCCCACAATATGGAGATCTCTAGCGGAGATGTCGTTTGAGGTTCATTGTCGAACTCAAAGACATACTGACGTCTCGCGGTGGAGCTGGCACTTCGAATATCGACGAGGCTGATAGCTCCCCAACGGGTGCCGATCGGCAACCAAGCTTCGTCCGCCTCGAGTACGAATGTTCGCCCCCAAACCCCACCTTCTGGAACGAGGATAATCGATTTGGCCCGGACATGACTTCCTTGCAGCAAGACCTCTATGTCGAGCGTAGGGAAATTGGTCACGCTGAGTGGAGAGGTCCCTCCCAGAGAGGGAGCTGTCGGAAAGCGAGTTTGTAAACGGAGCGTTGGAACATTCCCCAATGCGACGACGAATCGCCCTGGCGAGGGATTCGATATGCCTCCTCGAGAATCGACATCGACCTGAACTGCCTGCTCTGCTGATTCGATCGTCAGTTCTGCATTCGCGGATGGCAACAATCCGATTTGATAGTTTTGGGTCGACCATCGGTCCGCTCGTTGCGGTGGCGTGAAGGTCGCGTCTTGGCCACTCGGTGGCGATGGGGTCAGGACCAATTGAACCGTCTGCCGACCGATCCTTTCCGGTGTCCACTCGAGCGCATTGATTTGATGTTGCAAAAGGGGACTACTGGTCGGAATTTCCATCTCCTCGACCGAGAATCGAACGAGGCTTGCTTGCAAGCGACTGATGGGAAATCGAACCGGCTCTCGAGTCTGACCGACCCACAGGTCGTAGGTCATGACCAGCTGATCGGGTAAGGTAGTCGGTCGGTTTCTGTAGTTGATACTCAAGTGATGTCGCGCCGAGTAGATCAAGAAATTCGACCTGGGAGTTCCTTCCAGCGCAGCAATCATCCCGTTCGGAACGTACAGCGTGTCTCGAACGATTTCGCCCGATTCGTCCGTTGGCACCAGAATGTCAAAAGGTTCGGCTGCACGACTCCCCCCTGGCGTTTGCGCCTGAGCCGGAAGGGAACCTGCAAAGGTGAATGCGAGGAAAAGAGCTTTCACCGCAGTTCGGTAGCCTCCAATGTTTTCACCGTAATTGGAGCCTTCCCAATTGGTAGAAGTAGTCTCTCTCGTTTCTTTCTTCTTCACCGAACTCCGTTGGAAAGCTGTCAGTAGGACGCCAAGAGTCATTCCGATCGCAGTCCCACCCAAGATGGTACTGACGACCAACTCCCAGGGATTTCCAAAGGTCAACATCAGGGAAAGAACTGCGGCCAATGAAAAGTAGAACGTCGTCCGGAAGGAACTGGGAAGTCGACGCAACAGGAGCGTAATGACGAGCGTTCCAACGAAGAGGGCGACGCATCCCCACTGAATCAATCGGAGATTGTAGAGAACGAAGGCGTGGGACGAGTTGCCTTTATCGATTTGGGTATCGAGCGTCCAGCTCGACCTCGGAAAGGAAGGAACGCCCCAAGCCGCCCCGTCGGCTGACTCAAGATTCGATGCCCCTGTTCCCAACCGATCGGATGTGGTCTTCTTGTCGATGTCGATTCGACGGAAAAGGAGTTGAAGGGTGTTCCTCCACCATCGCAATCCCCGTCGTTGGTCCCAATAGATCCCCGTACTACGCGCCACGTTTTGCGAAGATCTCCACGCGGAATTCTCCGGAAGCCAAACATTGCCATGGCCTCTCACTTCGTTCCCGTCGACTTTTAAAACAGGAACATTCACTGTCTTCTTAAGGCCAAAGGGAGTTGGAATCGTACCATCGCCTTGCCTGCCGGCCCGACGGGCACTCAAGGCAATCACGGTTTCGTTCTCCCACGAGCCGTCTACTTGCTTACCCTCGTGGGATCTCAAAAGTACTGTGTTGGGATCGACCGGCTGCTCAATCCATACCGGAAGCGTGGATGAAACGACACGGACGGTATCCGGATCGATCTCCCAGTCTTCCTCGGCCGATAGAACGACCGATCCTTTGGGTGGCTGTTTCAGAGTCAGCAACCAGTCGACGGACGCATTGTCATTGGAATCCAATGCAAGATCAAAGGCTGCGACCGGAAGGAGTGAGGGATTCGCAACTTCCCCTTTAGTCGGCAGAGCTCCTTGCTCTGCAAATCGCGATAACGCAAGTTTTTCGCTGTTGCCGTTTCGCTCCCAAACGACCTGTCCTCCGTTCTGTATCCCCCAAGCCCCTTGGTTACGCCCCGCTTGGTCGATGGTCAAGGAAGGGGCCAAAATCACGCTTTGAACAACGCGCATTTCCTCATCGAATGTTGGCACAGGGAGTTCAAAGTGATTGCCATCCCAAGCGAAGCTGTTTTCGATTCCCCATATTCCATGAACAGGGGCTCCTCCCGTTTCCACCGCAAATCGATCCGTTGTGTCGTCCTCGATTTGGGTTAGAGGCATACTGGGGTTCCGCGATTTCATCATCGCCGGGACGAATATACTTCGCCAATGGTTACCCGTGTGGCCAATCTCAAATCGTAGCGACTGGTTCGTGTTAGCAGAATCGAGTTCGATCTGGTGCCGAACACGAAGGGTCTGCGCCGAATCTTCAAACACTTCGCTTTGAAGCCGCACGATCCTTGGGTCGGTGCGATTCCGAAGATCGAAGCGAAGCTTCCCTTTCTCCAATTTCCAAATGGTCGAGCGTTCGGTGTTTCCCAAAAAACTCCTCTCTTCAACGGACAGGGTCTCAAGGGCAACGACGGAGTTCGGATGGGATTCCCGAATCGAGTACAGAGAGGGGAGATTCTCAGCTGCGATCAAACTATCCAGCTGATAATCGCTGATTTGCAGGAGACCTTCACCAGGAATCGTGAAGCCGCCATTGCCGGCGTGGCGGATCGATTGCACTAGAAAATCGAGATGACTGGAAACCTCCCGCAAATCCTTATTCGAGAGAAGGATTTGAAGTCTCTTTGCATCGGGAGTGGAAATCACCTCCCATGGAACCGTTTTCCGGCTATCACTGTCCAAAACATCGAGGACTTCCCAACCCTCTTCCAACTCGACGAGCCAATCGACGCCGATCGATTCCAGAGGAATCACACGAACCCAAGTCGTTATCCCTCCGTCAGCCCCGGATAGTTTCGTGATGCTTCTCGCCTTAGGCCGGAGCTCTTTCTTGTGCAAAGCAACTTGAATACTCGCAGGGGCGTCTCGCCACTGGACGCTCAATTGATTCTCAACTTGGTTTTCAGCATAGGTCCCCCCTTGAACAGCGATATAGGAGATCGCGTCAGAGCGGGATAGATGAAGCGTCGTTTCACCTCGCAACGAAAAAGATCGATTCAAGGAAAGATCGGGGAGAGAAAAGCGCCGCTCCTTGGTTTCGCTAATCTCGTCATCGGTAGAAAGGTTTGATGGAGAGATGGGAAACAAGACTTCTAAGGTAAGGACCACGCGGTCTGTATTGCTCGGAACGATGCTAGAGATGCTCGCTCCGGTGACCGTGAGCCACCCTGCATCATAACTCCAGTCGACATCGATGCCGTTTACACTGAACCGTCGTACCTTTCCCAAATCGGAGAGAGGGAATTGGAGAGATTTCGAAGCGTAGGACGGGTTCCACTGAAGCTCGAATTTTCCACGCCCTAAAAGAAAAGGAGCTTCGGTCCAGTACTCATTCACTTGATCCAAAAGAAGGTGCTCGAAGGTGTTGCGAAAAGGTGTCGCATTCGAACCGGATAGGCCATCGGAAGTCGTGGTCGAAATAGAGAAATCTAGGGACTCCATTCCACCGAGTTCGAACAACCAGAGGGTCTGATTCGGAGCTTCCATCGGGAGGCGTTCCAGGTTGGCACGCGACTCTGGAGGGAGCTGGCTTAAGCGTCGATCCATCTCCGCTCCCGTCTGAATCGGAACGACTGGAGCGTTGGAGTTCAATACTTGCGAGAACGAGGGTAGGAGCAATAGCATGCAGCTATTTTTGGAACGCGGAATCCTCGCTTGAAATCGAAGGATTGAATTGGAAACCCGCTCTCCCTTGAGAACCCACCCAAACGAAAAATCCTTCGGTTGCGTCGAGCGGGATGCATCTCGCGTATGAAGATTGAGAAGTGGTGTGCCGTTCGTATCATAGGCCCAATCGCTTCCCACTTCTGCATCGTTCGCGAGACTGCCGCGATCCCCTGGACCGGGGGGATTGTTAGAACGGGGATTGGTGAGGCGCGGAGTTAAAGCGAGGGACCATGGCTCCAAACTAAATTGCTCGGAGAGGAGAGAGCCCCGAGAAACTCGTATCAATGAATTTGTCGAGACGAGATTGGGGCCGACCAATCGAGCTGAATAGACGGAGGCTAGGATTTCAATCGGGGCCGTCGCATGGTTGGGTTGATCCAAGGGAAGTTCCGTCCCTTGAACCCATTTCGAAACTTCATCCAGGGAGCGTTCCTGGAACCTTTGCAGAAGATCCGGAATTCTCGTAAGCTCCGACGCGGGAACGAAAACCCGGCGGTAGGGAAGCAACGGTGTCCCCTCGGTTGGAACATTCTCCTCGGTTTCGTCTTGAGGGGCTCCCAACGAGAAAACAGGAGAGGCGAAAACCACTCCAAGAAGTACCAATGCGATGATGTAAGGTGCGAGCCAACCCGATAAGGTGAACGGCGGACGAGAAAATGCCAGAGCTTTGTCACACCTCCTGGTCAGAGTAACCCTCCCCATTGGGTAACGATGTGAAGCACTTTCCCCCGGGTGATTGGTTTCACTTGTCCGAACGGGGCTCGTCCCCGTCGGACACCCCTCACCCCCAGCCCCTCTCCCCGAAGCGGGGCGAGGGGAGCAGAACTTTAAAGCGCAGCGCGTGCTAGGACGCCAAAGCGGTGTCTGGTGGGGACAAGCCCCA
>CAYMXM010000083.1:0-12863 GCA_964394065.1 uncultured Pirellula sp.
GTCGCATGGCGGAAGGAAGAGGCGGCGTCACCGCCGACTCCGCAACTCCCGCAGGTGGCTCCTCCGGACTATGGACTCCAGACCAACCCCAAGAATCCGACTCCTCCGGTGGAAGCAAACTCTGGATCCCAGGGCAGTAGTTCTTTCCTGGGAAAACGGAGGCTCTCTACGTGACTCGCCACTTCGCGGCGGCTCATAGTAGCGGCTGGGCGCTAGCCATCCGGTGACGGCCTCGGTGAGGAACAACGCTACGGGTCTCTGGGTGGCCTGACGCATCGGTGGTAAGTGGGCCGACGCGGAAACGAGGCCCGAAAATCACAACCCGTGGCGTAAGCGAGGGACAGCGCTGCCAATACTTATGCGTCGGGCCAGTCTCTAGAGGGCCGTTTTGCAAGGAGTGTTTAAGAATTTTCCTCTCCCTGGCATAGTAAGTTTGCTTCACTAAATCGCAATCGGTAGAATTTCTATGTATGAATACCTCCTCCTTATCTATCGAAAACCTCTCCATCGCTGAGAAGTTGTTGTTGATGGAACGCCTCTGGACAGATCTTTCACGTTGTCCGGCCGACATCCCTTCACCCGATTGGCATGGCGCTGTCTTAGAAGAGCGCGCAGCTGCGGTGCGCGAAGGACGATCAACGTTTATCGAATGGAATAATGCAAAAGACCGACTGCGAAGGCGCTACAAGTGAAAATCCGTCTTCTTCCCGAAGCGGAGAAAGATATAGAAATCGGTGCTGAGTTCTACGAAATTCAGAAGGAGGGGCTTGGTGCGTACTTTATCGATTGCCTTGCGACCGATATCGATGGGCTGAAAACTTTCGGAGGAATACACGAGCAATATCGTGGTTATTTTAGAGCGTTGTCGAAAAGGTTTCCTTTTGCGATCTACTTTCAGTTGGATGCTGATTTTGTCGAGGTGTTTGCCGTTTTAGATGCTCGCCAAGACCCAGGTCGAATTGATGAGGCGCTTGGATCGCAACAATCCGAAAAATGAAATCGCTATCCTACGACTTAAACTCAATCAAATCTAAAAGCTGGGTTCGCATTTCTTGCATTGCATCATAAACCCAGTTATGGTCGTTCGGGGCGCTCACCGGCTGCACTTTGATTCCTGCAAGAGTATCCCGAGGAATCTCCTTTTCTGGGCGGCGGGATGCAAGATAAGGATCGATGCATATCCCCTGAATCCCACGACTCATCCAATCGATCCACTCTCGAGGGGATTGGCTATCGATCGTGAGCCACAACGGACAAGGAACCCGCGAATCATTTCTCGCTTTGAGTCCTTTCGCAATGGTTGTCTCAAAGTTATCAAAGATCAATAATGAACCAGGGGTCAAATCGTAGTAGGCAACCCTAAGTATCTCGATCCAATCGACACCACAATCGATGAGATAGCGAACATCTTCATAGATCGTCTGCTCGTTCGCTACAATCGCTGCCCCGATCGGAACCGACTTGTTAACACAACCGCGAATCGCATCGATCTTCTGTCCAAGCTGCTCGATCGTATCCAATTCGATCGGCATTGCAGGCTTCCAATGGGTGTACTTTCTGGACTCTCCCGAAGTATGAGGAAGTCCGTACAACTGCAACTGGATTCCTGCTCCACGCTGAAGATGCTCCACATCGATCGGCGCATCGATTTCCAACGCAATGATTCGAGCTGCGCTCCGTTTGGAATCCAAGTCGAACTGATCTAGCCAAGGGATCCCGAACTCGGACAACGTCATCACGAGAGCATCACCAAGCCGATCTTTAACCCGGCGATCATGAAGGATTCGGGAGTAAACCGGTAGCTTAAAAGAAGTCCCTTCACCAAACTTCGAAGGGAGGCGCCAACGAGCTAAAGATCCCCCACTTCGCATGCTTTCCTCCGGCTGAACCAACGGGTCCAGCCGGGCTGTAAGAGGCTTCGGAGGAAACATGCGATCGGCGTCTCGTCTATGAAGAATTACTCAGGTGCTTTGCGAAGGTCGAGCCATTCGCTGTGGAAAGTCCCTTCCTTGTCAGTGCGCTGATAAGTGTGAGCTCCGAAGTAATCTCGCTGCGCTTGAAGCAAGTTCGCAGGTAATCGAGCTAGTCGATAGCTATCGTAGTAAGCCAGCGCCGTCGAAAAGGCTGGAGCCGGAAGCCCGAGCTGAGTCGCAGCCATCACAACAGCCCGCCACGATTCTTGCGCCTTCTCGATCGCTTGCTGGAAGTATGGATACAGAAGGAGGTTTTCCAAATCGGGCTGCTCGTCGAACGCTTCCTTGATCCGATCGAGAAACTGAGCTCGGATGATGCAACCACCTCGCCAGAGAAGTGCACAGTCGCCGTAGTTGAGATCCCAGTTGTGCTCCTTGCTCGCTTCTTGCAATTGCACGAATCCTTGCGCATAGGAACAAATCTTCGAAGCGTACAAGGCCTGCTTCACCCCTTCGATGAACGCTTTCTTATCCCCGACAAACTTCTTCACAGGTGCGTCGAACGAAGGGTTATGGGATGCAGCAGGACCAGGAAGAACCTTGCTCGCTCGAACTCGTGCTTCTTTGATCGCCGAGAGGGAACGAGCGAATACCGCCGTGCTTACCAACGTGCTTGGCACACCGAGATCAAGGGCGAGCTGACTCATCCATTTGCCAGTCCCCTTCGCACCTGCTACATCGAGGATTTTGTCGACCAAGTATCCGTCGCCACCTTGATCGTCCTTCACACTGAAGATATCTCGGGTGATCTCGATCAAGTAGCTTTGCAGCTCCCCTCGGTTCCATTCGCTGAAGACATCGTAAAGTTCTTCGTTGGAAAGACCGGCTGCTTCTTTGAGGAGGAAGTATGCTTCGCAGATAAGCTGCATATCCCCGTACTCGATCCCGTTGTGAACCATCTTCACATAGTGACCAGCCCCCCGAGGCCCTACCCATTCGCAACAAGGAATATCGTTGTTCGGCCCAACCTTCGCAGCGATCGATTGAAAAATCGGCTTGATCGTTTCCCAAGCGGCTTTGCTTCCCCCGGGCATCAAACTCGGACCCTTGAGGGCTCCCTCTTCACCGCCGGAAACCCCAGCTCCCACGTAGAGCAATCCTTTGCTCTCGACGTACGCCGTCCGCCGTTCCGTGTCGGCAAAGTGGGTATTTCCACCATCGATGATGATATCCCCTGGCTCCAGGTGAGGGAGCAATTGCTCGATCAAAGCGTCAACCGCTGGTCCCGCCTTGACCAACATCATGACAAATCGAGGACGCTTCAGGCTCTTGACCAATTCGACGATCGAATGGCAGCCAACGAAATTCTTCCCGGCCGCACGCCCTTGGATTAATTCATCTACTTTTTCAGTCGTTCGATTGAAAACAGCGACTCGGTAGCCACGGCTTTCTACGTTGAGGGCAAGGTTTTCACCCATGACAGCCAAGCCGATTAGGCCGAAATCGCACAGTTCGCTCATTGAAGTAAAGAAAGTTGAAGCAGAGGATGTTGGGAAGATCGCTAGCAATCGCAGCAAGATGCGGCAGCAAAAGTGGGGAAATTTTAATCCTTAACCCCAAACTGAGCAACAAGGGGAATATGCAGTAATCGCTGGGTGTGTTGCGAGGTCGTAGGCATCGGAGTTAATAGAGTGGACTCGAAGCGTACCCACCATCACAACCCTACGGCTAAACCCGGCCACATTCGTTTCCAAAGACTGATCTTCCCTTCAACAAACGAGATTTGCTAAGACGCAGGACTTAGGAAAAGTCGGGTTGCCCGAGAACGAATAGTTAGAAGATGGATTCCACCCTATGGACGGTTCGAAAATCAAGACATACTCCATCGTTGGGACCGGCGTCGTTGTTACCACAACGATGATTTTCTTAGCGATGGCGCTCGCTCAACGGGACGCGCGAACACAAGATTCCACCGCTATCTTACAAGGGGCTCCTTTCCCAACCCAGACTGCTGAAGGGATCTCGCACGATCCCAACGCTTCCCAGGAAAATTGGCCACCTCAACCGGTCATTCGAAGCAACGATTCCGAACTGGGTGACACTCTCCCCGAAGTCGTTTCCCCCGAGAATTCGCTCCGACCGCAAGCCTCTCTGATCGCTTATAACAGCGCTTCCTCGTCCCCTCCCCCAGCCCTCGCTGAACCTCCAGCAATTGGGAATCTCCCACCACTTCCATCGACGTTCGACGAAGGATCACCGATCGGCACACCCGCCCCTCTACCTCCCGGTCCTCTCCCGATCTCCAACGGGTCACTACCTCCCGCCCCCTCCTTCCCAGCAATCCCTACTCCAGCAGATGCAATCGAGACTGACGCGGAGCCTTCTGCACCAGAAAGCCTCGAAAATTCTCTACCTTCTCTCCCGACCGGACCTTCCTTTCCTTCAGACCTAGCCCCATCACCGTTTGCCCCTCCGGCATCCTCCCGAACCGCTCCTCAACCGAGCCTCCCAGAGCCCATGCCAGCAGCCCCCATTTCAAGAGAACCAAACTCCGGCGCTGCCGGTAGTCTTGGAGACGGATTCCGAGGAACCTCATCCCCACCAATAGCTGGCTCCGGGTCGGGCCCCGCTGCCGCTCGCCTGCAACCGCCTACACTCACCGACGCACCACCACCATCGATTTCCGAACCTACGACTCCACCACCCGCATTCCCTAGCCGCCCAGCAACCCAACCAGCCCCGGTTGCAAACGGAGTTCCCTCGAACAGCGTAGGAGCGACTCCTGTCAGCACCTCCGCTGGTGCTGGTTTCGCTAGCCCCGCTCCCGGGGTTCGACACCTGGAAGGTTCCCAAAATCCGAGCATGGAGATTCAAAAGCGAGCTCCCTCGGAGGTTCAAGTCGGAATCCCCGCCACCTTTACCATCCTCGTTCGAAACGTCGGTACCGCCACTGCCTACGATGTTGCGGTCCATGACGCGATCCCCAAAGGCGCCACCTTGATCCGAACCAACCCGAGCGCCCAAGTCGATCCGCAAGGAAAACTTCTTTGGAAGCTGGGTGAGATGGCCGCTGGTTCCGAACAAGTTCTCACGCTAGATGTCACCCCGGAAGCGGAAGGGGAGCTGGGCTCCGTCGCGAGCGTCACCTTCGCCGCGCAAGCCTCGGTTCGAACGATGAGTACGAAACCCGAACTCGTCGTCAAACAAACCTCTGCGGAATCGGTCCTCGGTGGTGACTCGGTCAGCATCACGATCGAAGTGAGCAACGTCGGAACGGGAACCGCTCGAAACGTCGAACTGGAAGAAGACGTCCCATCGAACATGCGACATTCGTCTGGTGTCTCCACGCTCGGTCTCACCATTGGAGATTTGGCCCCCGGCGAATCGGAACGAGTTGTCATCGACTTGACCGCCGTCGCAGCTGGCCAAGCGGTCAACCGAATCCGAGCCATTTCTTCGAACAATGCTCGGTACGAATCGACTGCTACTATCGACGTCGTTCAGCCAAAGCTGGCGATCGAAATCGAAGGCCCTCGCTTGCGGTACTTAGAGCGGCAAGCCACCTACCGCGCCTCGATCTCGAACACCGGTACCGCCATGGCGCGGGACATCGAGCTATTGCTCTATCTCCCACGAGGACTTGAATACACCAGCGCGGCAAACGAAGGAACCTATCTGCGCGACCAACACGCTGTCGCTTGGTCCCTCGCAGAGCTTAGCGCCGGAGCGACGGTAACGACCGAGGTGACGCTACTCCCAGTGCAAGAAGGAGAGTTCGTCGTTCGAATGCAATGTTCAGCCGAAGGAATTCAAGCCGAGCCAATCGATAAAAAGGTACAAGTGGAAGGACAGAGCGAACTCGCGTTCAGCATTGAGGATGATAACGATCCGATCGAGACCGACGGATTGACCACTTATATCGTTCGGGTCAACAACTCTGGAACGCGAGTCGATACGAATGTGCAACTCGTCTTGGAAGTTCCCGATGGAGCCCAGGTAGAACAAGTGCATGCACCTGTGAACTATCAAGTATCACAACGAACGATCGTCTTCTCCCCGATCCCGAGCATGCCGCCGAAGGATCAGCAAACTTATCGAGTTTCGGTTCGCCATAACCGAGAAGGAACTCTAGTCGCCAGAGCCCAACTCAAGAGCGGCAACCGCCCCGTCCCGGTCATCAAAGAAGAAAGCACGCACGTCTATCGGGATAACTGATTGGAAGGCTTTAGGCTTTGGACTTTAGGAAGACATAACCCTTAAAATCTCCGCTCCCCTCGCTTCGAAAATCACAACCCGTGGCGTAAGCGAGGGATAGCGCTGGCAACCGCGCATCCATCCCAGGTCTCACAGCACGCCCTTCGTGCCTCTGGGACGTGCCACTCGCCACCTGAGATATTCCCGACAAGGGCTACGTGCACTCGCAACGCTGTCCCTCGCTTACGCCACGGGTTGTGATGGGGATCTCCCTCGAGGCGAGCATAAGATCACCAGGCAGCCTCTCGCCCCCTGCGGGGGGCTTTGACAGCCCTGATAAAAGAGCAGGCTCACTGCGTGGGTAGGGGCTTGGGATGGAGGCGTTGTTTAACGGAATGAATTCCGTTCTACAGTTGGTCTGGTATGCCGCCGTCGGATCTGCCGTAGAGTTTGACCAAGGCTTCGAAATCGGTGGAGTCGGAAAGGAATCTAACGGATCCATCCGCGATTCCAAGATTGGCTCCGCCACGATGGAATGAGTAAATACCCTTTGAGTTCGATTGATTGACACCAACTCCGTCGCCATTGATCGACCATGGGAAGGTATTGCTAACCGACCAACCGACTTGGCCTGGGTAGTTCGCGTCCAGATCGCTACTGGTGATATGTAACTTTCCGTTTTTATAGGCTTTGGGTTTTCCTCCCCGCTCGACCACTGAAATCGTGTTCGATAAACCGTCCGTGACATCTCGGAACATTCCCGACCGATACCGCGTCAACCTTGATCCATTGGTAGTCCGCGTTTCGAACACAGGCCACCCCCAAATGCCCCAGCAAATATAATCGACCGAATAGGCATCTATACCTCTCGGTAACGGATCGGGGAGAACCTGAATACCAGCCATGGCGTCGTAATCGCTACGAACAACCCAATAGCGATGTTGATCCGTGATCGGATCTGGCATGTTCATGTAAAACTCGGGTTTAAGTCCCCACCCCATTTGCATCGGATCACCACCGCTAGGACAAAGGAAAGTCGATACGGCAGTCTGAGCAACAGGCGCGTTCTCTGGGGCAGTGGCAAGTGCGTCCCATTTCACTTGCTCCAGGAGATTTCCCTGCTCCAGATAAGGAAGAAGTGGGACACGCCAAGAATGCATTTGGAAGAGGTCCCATTCCATAAGGGGATAGCGAAGGGATGTCCCGTTGTAAAAGGAGGGTAACTTTCCTTGGGCATCATGATGTGATTGCGTTGCCAGAAGAACTTGGCGAACGTTGTTCTGGCATTGCGCCCGGCGGGCTCCTTCTCGAACGTACTGAACCGCCGGTAGAGTGATGGCAACGAGGATCGCCACGACACTTATCGAAACCAGCAATTCCACGAGAGTGATTCCATTTCGACGCATTTGCGGGCCTTTGAATCAATGGAAAAATTTCTATCCGCAGCAAAAACGGCTTATACGATTCACCCTATTGTACCTATCCAGGCCCACCCCATGTAGAACGGAATTCATTCCGTTAAACAACGTCTCCATCCCAAGCCCCTACCAACGCGATGAGCCTCCTCCCAACTCAGGACCAATCAAGCCCCACGATAAACCAGTTCGCCGCGTAACGCCGGCGCATAGTAGCGGCAGGGCGCCAGCCCTTTGGTAACGGCTTCCATCCCAGCAATCGTAGCGTTGTTGGTCGTGGCCCGGGCGTCCCGCCCGGAGTACCCTTCGCAACTCCGGGCGGGACGCCCGGGCCACGATTAAGACCCTCACCACGAATCGGGGCGAGCGGATATCTAAAATGCTCCGTACTATTCGTAAGATTCGTTCGATTCGTGGTTCTCTTCTTCCACGAACCACTCGCCACCTGCGGGGGGCTTTGACAGCCCTGAATGGGAAGTCGGCTCACTGTGCGGGTAGGGGCTTTGATTGGAGGCGTTGTTTAACGGAATGAATTCCGTTCTACATTGGGGGGGAGGGAGGTCTTCCTAATCTATATAAATTTATACATATGTTGTATTAGTAGTGAGGAGCCCAAAACTGTTCAAAAGTGGCCACCGAACCGAGATGGGCCAATAAAATCGCTGACGGCAAGGAACCGATTGGCGGTGGACAAGTTGTCGAAACCGAGCAAGATAACAGTCGGTAACCGGTCGGTTTCCAGAGAGCTTTTGAACAACGAAATTGGAGATGTTGGTAGCGATACCAACCAAACACATGTGTGCACAGGAAACCAACAGGTTTTCCACCCAAATCGAGGCTGTCGCGTTCGATATGGACGGCCTCCTTCTCAACACGGAAGATCTCTTCGGAGATGTCTTCGATGTTTTGCTGGGGCGTCGTGGGAAGACCTATCGGAATGAAGTTCGTCAGCGAATGATCGGTCTCCCTGCCCAACAAGCGTTTGAAACGCTGATCGAAGCGGAATCGCTCGCAGAACCTTGGAGGGAACTGCAAACCGAGACCGACGAGATCTTCGAGCAATTATTACCCACGAAACTGGTGTTGATGCCAGGTGTCCAAAAATTATTGGATCGCCTCGACCAAATCGGGATTCCTAGGTGTGTTGCGACGAGCTCCACTCGAGCCTTTGCTACCAATTCATTGGGAATCGTCGGCGTTCTGGATCGATTTGATTTTGTACTGACCGCAGCGGATGTGGCAAGGGGGAAGCCTTTTCCGGATATCTATGAGGAATCGGCCCGTAGGATGGGAACGAATCCCGACGCGATGTTGGTTTTGGAAGATAGCCCGACAGGAACGAGAGCAGGGGTTTCCGCCGGGGCCTACGTTGTTTCCGTTCCCAACGAACATACGAAGCATGGTCGGTTTGATGGGGCACGATGGATTGCGAATACTTTAGAAGATGTCCGGATCGAACAACTCCTGACGACCTTGGCGAAGAGTTAGAAAAGAGGGGGTTAGGAGAAAACTATGAATCCAAAACGCGTCGTTCTCGCGATGAGTGGTGGTGTCGACTCCAGCGTCGCAGCAAATCTTCTTTTACAACAAGGCTATGAAGTCGTCGGCGTCTTCATGCGCCACGGAGAGAAATCGAGTCAGGCTTGCGAACTGGATGCAGGGAAGCCGAATCCCCTTCTTCCGATCCTGCAAGGTCGATTGGATCACAAACAGGGCTGTTGTTCGGCGAGCGATGCTGCCGACGCCCGTCGCGTTGCGGACAAGCTTGGGATTCCTTTTTATGCGCTGGACTTGGAGGAGGACTTCAAACGGATTGTCGATTACTTCATCGATGAATATCAATGCGGGCGGACCCCCAATCCCTGTGTGCAATGCAACAACTGGATCAAGTTTGGCCGGTTGTTCGATTATGCCGATGCAGTCGATGCACAGTATGTAGCGACGGGGCACTATGCGCGGATGTTGCAGAGTGAATCAGGAGAGTGGGAGTTGCATCGTGGTTTGGACAACGACAAGGATCAAGCCTATGTGTTGACCGGTATCGATAAGAAGCTTCTTCCGAGGATGATGCTACCGGTGGGGATCTATCACAAAGGGAAGATTCGGGAGATGGCCGCCGATGTTGGGTTGCGCGTGGCGGACAAGCGAGATAGCCAGGAGATCTGTTTCGTGACGAGTGGTAAGCATGCGCAGTTTATCCGCGACAAAACGGGAAGCTCCGTTCCAGGCGATATCGTAACGATCGATGGGAAGAAGGTAGGGACCCATCCAGGGATCGAAGGCTTTACGATCGGGCAACGAAAGGGATTGGGGGTCGCGATGGGAAGTCCCTACTTTGTCGTCTCGATCGATAAAGAGACTTCCCAAGTGGTGATCGGCCCGCACGAATCGTTGGCAAAGAAGTGGCTTGAGGCGGATCAAGCAAATTGGTTGGTGGACGATCTTCCGATTGGTGAGCCGTTCGAAGCAGAAGTTCAGATTCGATATAACTCCGAACCACAACCAGCGACCGTCGTTCGAAGTGGCAGCGTCGATCGGACTGGGGGTATCGATCAAGGTGGAGCGGGAACGTTCCGCGTCGAGTTTCAAGAACCCACCTTCGGCGTATCCCCCGGCCAACTCGCCGCCGTCTTCCGAGGAACCCGAGCCCTCGGCTGCGGATGGATCCAAAAGTAGAACGGAATTCATTCCGTTAAACAACGCTTCCAACTCATGCCCCTAGCAGCGCAGTGAGCCTGTTACCAACTCAGGGCCCTTCAAGTCGTAGGGTGGCCTGACGCATCGGTGTTAAGTAGGCGGACGCGAAGCGTCCCCCATCACAACCCGTGGCGTAAGCGAGGGACAGCGTCGCGAGTGCACGTAGCCCTTGTCAGGAATATCTCAAGCGCCGGGTGGCACGTCCCTGAGGCACGAAGGGCGTGTTGCGATACCTTGCATGGGATGCTTAGTTTCCAGCGCTATCCCTCGCTTACGCCACGGGTTGTGATTTTCGGGCTACGAAGCAGCCTCTTGCCACCTGAGTGGGACTTCAACAGCCCTGAGTTGGTGACAGGCTCAACGCGCTACGAGGGGCTTTGGATGGAGGCCAATGTAGAACGGAATTTATTCCGTTAACCGCCGTTTCCAACTCCTACCCCCGATGAACGTATTGCAACTTCCTAACTCAGGGCCGTTCAAGGCCCCGGTATGCAGCGAGAGCCTCTCACTACCCGCGGCGGCTTGAACAGCCCTGAGTTGGTGACAGGCTCAACGCGCTACGAGGGGCTTTGGATGGAGGCGTTGTTTAACGGAATGAATTCCGTTCTACCAGGGTTTCACTTTCCAGCCGAGGTAAAACCCGGCGAGGAAGATAGTGCTGGCGACGACGATGGGGTGCTTCGTACCGTAGTCTTTGACCGAATCGGTGATCGATCCCACCATGACTTCGAAGTCACCCGTATCTTGCGGAGCCGGGGGGGCGGATCGGGAAGGTGCGCGGGAATTGTCTACTCGTGCTGTCGATGTATTCGCCATGTTTACGAACTCCTGTTGGTATCTTGATGATTGGTTGTGATAAGTAACTTGAACCAAGCGAGATTCTTGGAGAGTTCGCTTGAGCTTCGTGAAAAGGATTTGAGAGCGGCTTTCAATCCGAAGTAGCCGATCAAGATCGATAAGGTTGCGACTCCGATTAAGAGAGCGCCCGTCATCAGTTGCGCTTTCCATTCAGACCAACCTTGCGTCTCCACCAGCCAACTCGATAGACCGAAACCCAACAGTGGTAATCCGGTGATCAACGCCACCAGTCCGAAGACTAGTAAAATCCCCGGAAAGATCGAGTTTCGAACTGCAATTCGGGAATCATCCTTCGCGAGCGCAACCTGCAATTCACCCAACTCGATCACATCGCTTGCAAGGAGGGATGCGGAGCGGAGCAGACCCGAAAAGGGATGGGTTACCGGTTCGGAACTCGCGGATTTTCTATTCTCGGTTGCGGACTGAATCATTTGCTTCTCGATACTAACCATCCTAGGAGTCCACCTAACAGAAACCCACCGATCAACGTCGGAGCAGGATACTGTCGGATGAGCTCTACCACTTTCTCGCTCATTCCATTTCCTTGTTCCAACTCCCTGGGAGGAGAGGTAACCGAAGTGGAACTCCTGGAGGTTTCGTTATGTACTCCGTTCGCTTTGTGGAACGCTGCTGCGATTCGGTTCTGGTTCATGATGTTTTTCTAGCAAAAAGGACTGCAAGTTCTTGAGCAGGTATTGTTTGCCAGTCGTCAACAAAAGGGTTGTGAGCATCGACATGGCTGTCGATGCAAGTGGGTTTGACTTGTTGTAGTTTGGGAAAGGTGATACCGGGTTGCCTGAGCTAGCAGCCTTTGCAACGTAGCTAGGGTCTACTTGATATAGCGGTGTCGTTTTCGGTTGACGCCGATATATCAAAGCGAATCCAGCGATGGTGCTGGCCAAGAGAGCCGTGACCGGGATCGCGCGGACATGTTCCTTCCAATCCAGCAGTCGAGCAGAGTCGTCCACGAATTGGATCTTCTGCTCTTGGCTGCGAGATCGTATGGCGGCCATGCGATCCCGAATCTTGTTGGCTCTTTGTTCTGCATCACTCATATTGGTAGCTCATCGACCACTAGCGTCGTCGGGTTGCCATCGAGATACCGATAGCTACACCGGCGAGCAATCCAAGTCCGGCGACTACAGCTACCGATTCCATCGGTCTCCTCTCAACCGTCTCACGAGCGACCCGGTAACCTTGATCAGCCTGTTCACTCAAACGGTGGATCCCATCGTCGATGGCTTGGCTAGCCTTTTGATAAGTCGTACCCGCTTGCGTGCAACAATCTTCGAGAAAGGACTCGATCTGTTCGCGGGTTTGCCCAGTCTTTCGTTGGATGAGGCCGACCAATTGATCTAGGTTGCCTTGGAGTTTGGTGAGATCGTCGCCAGTGATCTGTCCGAACTTCTCCTTGACGGCACCGACAATGGAATGCCAGTGACCGGAAATGCTTTCTTGAGTAACCATCGTTTGCTCCTTGGGAAATGGTTCTATTTGCTCTCTAGTAAATTCTTGCCAGATGAATGTCCTGTAGGGTTTCGATCTGCTTTGGAGCAACACTTAGACGCAGATAACGTGCCAAAGTGGAAAACGAGGAAGAATTGATCGATTATCGACCAAGTGGATTTTGAAAACACAGAGGCACAGAAGTAAGCGTTTTCGTCCGACCGGGGCTCGCCCCCGTCGGACGCCGCTTTGGAGTCCTAGCAGGCGCTGCGCTTTTAGATCTCCGCTCCCCTCGCCCCGCTTCGGGGAGAGGGGCCGGGGGTGGCCTGATGAAAAGATC
>CAYMXM010000084.1:0-9726 GCA_964394065.1 uncultured Pirellula sp.
CGACACGATCTTCGGCTACACCGGCCGAGACTTCGATTCCGACACCGGTCTCCAAAACAACCGCGCCCGCTGGTACGATCCCGAAACCGGACGCTGGCTCAGTATGGACCCCATCGGCTTCGCCGCTGGGGATGCGAATCTGTATCGGTATGTCGGGAACCATCCGAGCATGGCGACCGATCCGAGCGGGTTGGCAGAAGGGCATCATTGGATCCCGATAAGCATCGCAGTCAAGCTTTACAATGAGGGAGTGATCACTTTAGGTGACCTCAAAATGATGGGAGGCAGGACCTCCGGCCCATTGATCGGAGGCCATTACTGGTCCGACATTCATGGCGGAATAAAGCATTGCGAATACAACGAAGCAGTGGAAGCTGAGGTGAGAGCTTGGGCAAAAAACAGATCGAAAACCAAATTGAGTGTAAACGATTTCATCAGTTTAGTTCGCGATGGAAAAGGTGCCGATGGAACTGACCACAAAATTCTAAAACCCTTTAATGACGGGATACGAACACAGATTCCTGACGGAGTTAGCATTTCTCCTTACGACGAAGGATCTCAGAAGAAGATTCGAGAACGAGGACTAAAATCGATAAATCGACGAGGATGGACTCTTGCAAGCATGGGAGCTTTAATGGCGACGTTGTCAGCGATCGACAAAACTGCAAAAGCGGGAGAGGTGCTTACCAGCGGCGAAGGAATGAGGAGAGCTCAAGCAGCGGCGGAAGCGGGTGATTGCTCTGCGTACTTTGATGCGCTGATTGGTGAGGATCACGGCAAACAGAGTGTTTATTCTCAACTAAGACTTATTGATCCGATTTTCGCTATCGCCTTCCGAAAAGCGGTAGAAATTGGTCAGAATACAATTTCAGAGCGTCAAAAAATCCTGGATTCAGACTTGGAAGAGAAGGATGACGACTATATCCGCTCCCCGACAAGACCTTGGTGGCAGATTTGGTAACTCTACTCTTCTCGCATGATTCACGAGTAATTCTCTTCCTGTTTGTCAATGCTTAACTCTCAGGCGAACGTTTCAATAAGTATAAGTCCAGATGAATTTTAACTTTATTAAACGAGAATGCATATTGTCGTCGATTAACGACTCAGACCTAGAGTTGTCAATCAATGAATCGGTCAACAGCCTTCCAGCTTTTATTTCAGAATTTAAGCTCCGAAAAAAAGAATGCACATCCTTTTTGTTGACTGGAGTCGTCTCAAAAGAGGATAGGTTTCTACCAACAGGGATCCGTGTCCAAGAAATAGACGAGAACTGGACCTTTCACGGGAAGTCTATCTCGAATGACTTAGCTGGTACCGAAATTGGGGATTGCTCATGCGATCTATCTGCAGTCATCGATTGGAGGTATGTCGATACATATTTATTGGTTGGTGGAAGACTGTATCGTTCTTTGATGCGTCGGACGCCTCCGGCAGTTTTTCGAGACATTGTCGACACCTCCAAGTTTTTCTTTGAGTATCCAAGTGACTTTAATAAGGAAGATCTAGATGGTATAAGAGCAATTATTCGGTCCGACCAAGAGTCTCTATTATGGTTAAATACCAAAGGAATAGATTTCTGGACCACAGAGAGACATCTTCCTGTAGTTCACGAAGAGCGAGTTGAATTGACGGACCTAAGCTTCTTGGATTTTTTATCTATGCATGGAACACTCCCAGCTATTAGGACATTACTTTCTCGGCTTAACCTGGACGAATCGAACTATAATGCCATGATGATCTCTGCGTGCATAGCAGGGAATGCTGAATGTATTGAGTACCTCTGCAATACTCAACGGCAATCGATATTTATTTCCGATGAGTGGCTGCGAACTCCTTTGCATCATGCTGTTTGCTCTAATAGTCATGAGTCTGTCAAGGCACTGGCCCACGAAAGTCGGCTTATAAACGCAAGAGATTTCTTTGGTTATTCTCCGTTGTTTTTTTCGAAATCCGAAGAAATGGCCAGAATTTTGTTGGACAATGGAGCGGACGACCAAGTAACTGACAATAACGGCCTTACCTTGTACGATCATTTTAGAGATACTGATAGGACCGCAATAGCACGCTGGGTTGCTTCGTTCAAAAACAGGGATGTTTCTCTTTATGACTTGGATGATTCCGATGACGATGACCTACTCATTGATCTAATTACAAAGGGGAAAATTGTCGACAATTCTGGAATTGAAGAAGCACTCCGTAGAAGTTACGGTTTTGTTTTGCCGGTTGATTTTTTTTCATGGTAAACAGGAGTGTCAGGGCATACTTTCGTGAATCGACTCAAAACCGTGCAACCGTTAATTTTCGCGAAACACTCCACAGCTCTCTCACGAGTGCCTACTCCAAAGTTCTACGTGATGCCCTCGGGAATGTGATGGCCACCACCGATGCGATCAATGAGCCTCTGAGCAAATGGACCACCTTCACCTACGATTCGTGGTTCCGAACCACGTCCGAAACCGATCCCCTCGGAGCCATCACGACGAGGAACTACGATGTTTTCGGAAACACCACGAGCATTGTCGATCCCCTAAACAATACGACCAGCTACACCTACAACAAGGTGAACCAACTGGTTACCGAGAACAAGGGGACCAATCGATCGTATTCCTACGATGCCAACGGAAACCTTGCGACTTTCACCGACCGCAATAGCCGTGTAACCACCTACACGTACGACAACCGTAATCGACTTACCAACGAGTCTTGGGCCGGGACGCGGACGATTGGGTATGTCTACGATTCCGCAGACCGATTGACCGAGCCCGATCAAAGGGGTCAGGCCTCTTTGAATTGAGAACTTGGGCATTTGGTGGTAGTTTGGGTGGTGATCCACATCGTCGGGGTTCCATTCCAACCATCGCTTGTAGTAACCGACCAAGCCGTCCTGGTCGCCGAACAGTAGGGATCAGAGAACCACGGATTGCACCGATGGCACGGATGGGGGAGAACCACGAATCTTACGAATCGGATTTGAGAGGCGATCAAAGGAGGTATGCCTCTTTGAATTGACAATTCGGTAGTTTGCAGGTAGTTATGAGAATGTTCAAGGCTTCTAGGGAACGGCTACTCGATTTCACACGGTTTGTCGGTAGGCTTTGTTAATCGGGAAGAGGGGTTGGTTCTTTACCGCTTTGGTTCCGAAGTAGGAGCTTGAAACCGTCGTTGCCATCAAACGGGGGAAGAACTTTGTGTCAACATTCCGGCTACCGGCCTGGAAAAAGCCCCCTTTGATGACTTCCAATTCTGATCACCCCATGCTGAACATTCCTCTCGCAAGCTTCCTTCATTAATCTGCGATAATCAGCGAAATCTGCGGATGAATTCTTATAATCCACAGATTCCGCCGATTATCGCAGATTGCTGACAGGGAGTTGGATAGATTGATCCAATCCAAAAGTGAACGCAGAGCCGCGGAGACACAGGGGCGCAGAGAAGAAGATCGGTTGATCCCTTTGCGCCTTGGCCCCTTTGCGTGAGAAATGACTGGGAAGATCCGGGAGTGACTGACCAGTAACGACCTCAAGCAGACTTTCTTTCGGTGGGTTCGAATCTGCTAGAATGATTGCTCATGCCGTGGGTGTTTGGAGCTTGACGGAGGGGCAACCACGTTCCCTTTGTCTTCTACTTCAATACAACGAAAAAGGCTAAGGGATTGAAGCATGGGTGATCTACCAAAAAGGTCTAAGGAAGAACGACAAGCCTTTTTTCTTGGATGGCTTGCAGATAAGTCATTACCCTTTTCAGATTATTCTGACGTGGTAGCAAGGATCAGCCACTACAACTCTGACCGCCCCGTGCTGAACATTCCTCACAAGCTTCCTTCATGAATCTGCGATAATCAGCGAAATCTGCGGATCATCCCCCCCGGAAGATTCCTCCGAATGTCGCCTGCACGTTCGATAGTGTGATCCAAACCAAAAGTGAACGCGGAGACGCAGGGGCACGGAGAGGAAGATCGATTGATTCCTTTGCGCCTTGGCGCCTTTGCGTGAGAAATGACGGAGAGGTCCCCGGGAGTGACTGACCAGCAACGATCTCAAGCAGCCTTTCTTTCGGTAGGTTCGGATTTGGTAGAATGGGCTTTCTTGCTTTGTGTGCTTAGATCTCGTCTGACAAGATTTCCAGGATGAGCAAGATTGGAGATCTCGGGAATTCGATAATCCTGCAACTCTTGTAAATCTTGTCGAAAAAGAACGAGGAATGAGTTCATGACGGCGAAAAAGGGTACAGATCGGGAGCAGAATACCATCGCTCGCTGCATCCAGCGAAATGCGATCAGAGCGAGGGCGGGAACAAGTGATGGGATTGCAATCAACAAGGAGCATCCCCGACGACATAGAGAGACATCTACCTACGGTTCGCAAGCCGATGTGAACCTGATCCCTTGTGATGCACTTGGGCGTGGTGTAAAGGACGCCCGCGAAATCTACCAACAGGATAGGCTTTATACCCCGGCAGTTCGTCAGTCATTACAGGAACTGATTCAGCAGGATAAGACAGCAAACAAAGGGCTATTCGACAAATGAAAACACAAGCAGAACTCTATGAAGCCCTTAGTAAGATTGATCTCTGTATCGAGGGAGCAGTTGAAAAGTTCGAAGCAATCCTAAACCAGATCGGTTCTTTTAAGGATGCAAACTCCATCCAAGAGTTGTCGAAGTTCTTTAATGATGAATCTGAATACGACGAGGTAAAGTTTTCTATAGTACATTTAATCGAATCATTCGATGACGTAGTTTACGTCACAAAGCTTCTTGAAGCGATCCCAGAGTTGTGCAACAAGAACCCGCGATGGGCTTTAATTCTTTTCATGAGAGTCCTCAATTCAGAGGACACAAGACGTGAACTTATACGACAATTACAGATCGCTCCGCTATCAATCAAATTGAGCGTGCGAAGCCTCATCGCAAGAATAAACGAGAAAAGTGCAATGTTTTTGGAAAAGACAGCTTCCGTCCTAGTTGCTACTCGTTCTTAAGTGTTGGTTCCAGAGCCCGAACAAATATGAAACAATGAAAAACAGATGAACTTAACAACTGAAATGCTGGCAAACTACCTGAGAAAAACGGCTGGGATTCTGTTGGGTGATCTACCTTTTAAAAACTGGGATTTCGAAAAGTCCGTAGAAAACGACCTTCCAAAGATTCGCATTGATTATGTCTTACCTAACGACGGCATGGATTCCTACCGTTCGCCTCGCAATTGTTTTGGCGGTACGCGTTCGGCATTTCGATTGGTGTTGGGCGGTCCCGACAGGGGTGGCGTTTCAAAGAATGCCCCGTCATCGACAAGACGAGGGTCCCCTGTCCGTCGCAGTTCATCTAAGAGCCGCCGCTCCAGTTGAGCTCGAACCTCCGCGTATCGCGCGTCACCCGCGACATTCTTCAATTGATGGGGGTCGGTTTTGAGATCGAAGAGTTCTTCCCGTGGTCGCTTTCCATAAGCATGCTCATAGAATGGCTTCCAGGTCGGATCATCACGATGCGTGACCAGCCAAGCTTTGGTGAGGCCAGCGTCTTCGTCTGGTAATGTCGCGCGAGTTTGATTAGCGATCTCTTCGAACGTTGGCGGGTTTTGTCCAGCCAAACGGTATGGCTCTCCGAGTGGCCAACGCTCAGGACGAAAGTTGATGATGTAGAGGTAATCCGCGGTCCGAATGGCACGCTGTGGATAGGGCAAGAATCCATCGCGCGCATTGGCAACGTGGCGTTCCCGGCCAATGTAAACCGCATCTCTTTTCGGATCGATTTGACCGGACTCGCCCGATCGTAACAACGGAACCAAGCTCCGCCCCGTCATGTTGCTCGGTACTGGGACGTCTGCTGCCTGCAGGAATGTCGGTGCCAGATCGGTTAGGCTGACAAGGTCGTCCACCACTCGCGGGGAACCGGTCGACAAATTCGCGGCAGTACCATTGCCACTCCCCCAGCGGATCGCCAAGGAAACGCTGGAACCAAAATCGTAGAGATTGCATTTCCCGTGAGGAAACCCAGGAGCACCATGATCACCGCTGACCACGATCATGGTGCGATCCAGTTCGCCCATCGCTTCCAGCCGGTCGATCAGCAACCCCAGCACGGTGTCAAACGCCATGGCTTCGCCAAAGTAGTCGGCCAAATCTTCCCGAACCTCGGGAACATCTGGAAGAAACGGGGGCATCTTGCCGCGCAAGTCTTCCGGTTCCAGACCCCAGAGACGCTTTCCGGAACCACGTACCCAAGCGCGATGTACGTTCGTCGGCCCAAACCAAAAGCAGAAAGGCTGATCGGGCTGGCGGTCGGCAAGAAACGCATCGAAGTTGTTCAACACTTCGTCATAGAGTGTTTGTTTGGCTTGCTCGATGGGAATTCCGTCGTCAAGCATCGACGTGGCGTTTTGTGAAAACTGGTTGAATCGTCTTCCTGCCTCCTCGTAGGCATGGTCTCGCTCGCCATAGGGAGCATCGACCGGAGCGCCAGGACTCCAGACCTTATAGGATTTGCCGATGTGATATCCCGCGTCGCGCAGCAGCAAGGGATAAGCAGGAATGCCGGAATCCCAAATCGCACCATTCAAAATCGCTCCGCGTCCGGTTCGCCAAAAGTGTTGACCGGACAACAAAGCGCTGCGACAGGGGGTGCAACTCGGTGCCGAAACAAACGCGCTGCGAAACAACACGCCTTCCTTGGCAATGCGATCAAAATTTGGTGTTCGAATTATGTCGTTGACCGAACCAGGGCCATCGATCTCAGCGTAGACGCTGGCGTGACGCCCCCAATCGTCGGCAAAAGCGAACAGAATGTTTGGACGAACCGGTTCCGCGCCAATGGCCGATGCGGCGGATATCGACACCAGGGGCAGGAAGAAGAATCGAGCGATGAGCCACTTAAAGTCGACCATGGAACAAACTCTTGAATGTCATAAAAGGAAGAGGCGCAGGAAACTTCAACTCAGGTTAACTCAATGCCAGCTTCAAAGGGAGGAGTCATCCAGCTTCGGCCTCTGATTCGCTTCCCAAGTTGTGGCCTGAAGGTCTCCAGCCGTGCTGGGATCAGAATCAGGAGACCACAACCATCGAAGAGAGCTTTATCGATGTTTTCAGGTTGAATCGTGAAGGTCGTTTCACAGAGCGATTTGCGTGAAGCTTGTTTTTCGTTGTACTATTCGGAACGTGCGTCGTGCAGTGAACCATTGGCGACACTTTTCCGTACATGCATCAGCTTCCGATTGCCGGTCGATCAGCAATCAAGCAGAGAATTGCAGATCGAGAATTTGAGGCCCTGCTCGATTACACATCGCTGGGAAAAGATGTCATGCTCGCGATCCCTACGCCAGATCACTATTTCCCACTCATCTATACGCTTGGGTTAGTTGAGAAAGAGGAGAGTATTGCGTTTTTCAACGACAAGACAACCATCGGCTCGATTTCAATGACGTCGTTAATCGTGTCCAAACCTGCGCGTTGAGTCTTCTCGACATCGTGTCCAATCAAGCTACGCTTGATTGAGGATTAGGGTATCTCTTCTTGTCCGCAATTATCCGTGGGATCTGTAGTATCCATGGTTAAGATTACCTCCTAGATCCCAGCCCCTTCAATAAAGGAGTCCAAATTGGATTGAGCCTGAGTTACACGGGAAAGAGGAGGAACATTCTGGGTTAAGCAAACATTGCCACCAATGATGGACCCTTTGCCGATCGTTACGCGTCCTAAAATCGTTGCGTCGGCGTAGACAGTCACGTCATCCTCAAGGATGGGATGGCGGGGAACATTGAATCCCCACTCGGTTAACGCAGCCTTCTGGCTTTGGATTTCCGGCCTCGCCCCAAGCGTTACTCCATGGTGAATTCGTACCCGATTTCCGATGACGCTTGTCTCACCGATCACGACCCCAGTTCCGTGATCAATAAAGAACGCCTCGCCGATCTGCGCTCCTGGATGAATGTCGATTCCTGTTTTAGCATGTGCAATCTCGGCGATCATGCGAGCGATGAGGGGGAGGTCATGCTCGAAAACCTGGTGTGCAATTCGATAGTGGATCAGGGCAAGAAGGCCTGGGTAGCAAGCCAGGACTTCATCGTGACTTCTGGCCGCGAGATCGTTTTCGAAAGCGGCTTGAATATCTTTGTCGAGCTGTTCTCGGATAGTCGGTATGCAAGCCAAAATAGACCGCACGCGACGTTTGGCATCCAGCAAGATTTCGGATCGCTCTACCTGGGAAAACGTGGAGTAGTCCAACTCAATCGCAGCTTGCTCCGTGAGTGCTAGACTTGCGGAGTCCAGGGCTTGGCCAACAAAGCAATCGACAGAATGGTAGTTGAGGATCCGCGAACTCAGTCGATGTGGGAACATAGCCGAACTTAAGTATTCGATCACTTGCTTCAACGCATTGCGCGATGGAAGAACAGCTGGTTTCTCCAAGCGATTCCGTTGGCTCAGTGATTTCTCACGGATCCCTCGTAGGGCAACAACGAGGGATTGGATATTCCAATCGAACTCTCCTAGATCGATCCTTGTCTTCGGTCCGTTTTCCGTGGTAACTTCCGTCATGTTTAGCTTCCTGTTAGTTCTTCCCTGAGCTTAGTGAATCTAGCGAACCGACGGGCGAGACGGATTTGCGAGGGTTCCCGAACGACGTTGTTGATACTCTTGAGCCGTGATGTGCCGCCCGTGATTTGGAGGGACAAGCCTGTGTAGTATCACGGGCACAGGGTTGGTGTGGACAACTACTTCACGCCCTTGATGCCTCGCGGTGAACTGACGCGCTTCGGCGTTGTTGGCCCCGACGAGAATGGCAAAGGAACCCGCGATTGCAACAAAAACACTGGATTTTCTCATTTTCATCTTCCTCTTCAAATTCATGGATATTGACAAAATTCGATCGATAGAAGTCTCGAAAGAGAGCCTGCGATCGTGGCTTTTCAAGACCTCATCGTCGAGGGGAAACTCTTGTTGCATTTCCTGTGCCAAACATATCCTTGCCGAATAGCAGGAATCCGGATGGCGTCCGACTCTTGGCTGAAATCTAGGGGACAGGTGAGTCATTCACGGTACCGGGAGCCATGACATCACACGAGCGATCGATAGAATCAACTGTTCTTAATTCACTAATCACGATTGTGTTTCCCTACGGTTACCAATGGAAATCGTTAAAATCACTTTGTTGTTCATGGTCACTGCCATCGCAGAGATCGTTGGTTGCTACTTGCCTTACCTATGGCTGCGCCAAGGAAAATCGATCTGGCTCCTAGCGCCAGCAGCTTTGAGCTTGGCGCTTTTCGCGTGGCTCCTTAGTCTCCATCCCACTGCGGCCGGGCGTGTGTATGCCGCTTACGGAGGCATCTACATTGGCGTTGCTCTTTTCTGGCTATGGGCCGTCGATAGAGTGAAACCATCGACCTCGGATCTCACCGGTGCATTGCTTTGCTTGCTCGGCATGCTGGTGATCATGCTTGGTCCTCGTCATTGACAAGCCGATTCTTGATCTGCTCCAAATCTTGGTAACGAATCAGATCACACAACCTGAATTCTCTTTTACTTCCGAAAGCTTCGCATAGATAGTGCGGACCAGAATGGGGCCCAATTCCCAGAGAATCCTCAATAGTTAGGCGGCCTACGCCTAAGGCGGTTCTCGACGATATGCTGCACCGCGCGACCGCTGAGAGAGCGTTTGACCAAAAGTTCCTGCGCGACACGATGGACCGATTCCCACGTCTCGTCGTCGACGAGGTACTCCGTTTTATCGAGCC
>CAYMXM010000084.1:9826-12837 GCA_964394065.1 uncultured Pirellula sp.
CGATGGACCGATTCCCACGTCTCGTCGTCGACGAGGTACTCCGTTTTATCGAGCCAACGCTGTTGTAACTTCGCTATCTGCTTGTCCGACCCTCCTCGATTGCGAGCGAGTTGTCGGATCCCTATCATATCCTGCTGCGCGCCAGGCCAATTGTATTGTCCGAGGATCCGAGCTTCGCAAACGACACCTGCGAAGAGTATCAAGGCTTGGACCTCCAGTGCATCTTTCACGGGTTGACCACGGCGATTGCTGATCTGGCACTGCCCCAACCGCAACGAGTTGCGTTGGATTGTTACCTTCTCGACCGGACGTCCCAATGTGACGGCGATAACGGCATGCCCCGCTTCGTGATAGGCTGTCGCGACGTCCTCGATCTGCACGGTTGCCTCTTCATAATACGAATCGACCACAGGCTGTTTGGTATAGTTTGGTCCCGCCGAATCGTCCGCACCTAGGAAACAGAAAGGCACCTTCAAGTCTGCATGACCATCGCGACGAATTAAGTGTTTAGCTGGCAAGTACTCGAATCCTTGATCGCGAAGGAAACGGACTATCTTGCGGCTTCCCTTGCCTGGTTCCGAGATACACATGTTGTTGGCCTCTAGATTCGCCACAAACGTTCCGGTATCCGTCAACCAGGAGGTCGTCAGTTGAATCGCCCGAAGCTTATCTCCCAGATAGTGCAGCCCATAAACGCAGGTGATCAAGTCAAATCGCACTGTCGGGGCATACTCGAAAACGGAACACTGAACCAACTCCAAGGAGCTGGAGTTGTTGGGTAGGAACATCCCAACCAAATCGACCCCCGTAATCTGGATGGAACGCCCCTCATCGTTCTCAATCAGTCTTGCCGCTTGAATCAACGCCTTGCCACTGCCACAACAAAGATCAAGCCAACGTGCTGCCCCCTGCTCGGTTGTTCTCGA
Source organism: uncultured Pirellula sp. (assembly GCA_964394065.1). GTDB lineage: Bacteria > Planctomycetota > Planctomycetia > Pirellulales > Pirellulaceae > JBKCUI01. Next base: position 10,753 of record CAYMXM010000084.1, read on the forward strand.
TTGCAACCATGCCAATGGATCGAATCCCAATTCGACTTCGTAGCCGTTGGAGCCACGAAGATCCCTCTCTCGATTCATGCAGCAATTCGCAACCACAGGGGAATCTTCAAGCTCTGCGCCGTTCAGGAGTCGTTTTGCGTTCATCGTGAGATTAGCTTGACAATTGCCATGTACTTCAAATCTGATCGGGGAACTCGCTGCAAGGAACAGGGACCGCATCGGTCAGCCAGCCTTTGCTCACGCAGAACGCCAGCGTCGAAGCAAGTGCGACTTTCCTCGAATCGAGGGGACGGCCAATATATCGCACTCCGATGGTATCGTATCCTATTAACACGGGGTAGCTGGCGGCGCCGCGGAGCCGAATTATCTGCTGGACAGCAAACTGGGGCCAGACGGGGACACTCACCTGGGGGCGATCGGTAGCGAGTGAGTGTCCCCATACGTGGTCCCCAACGCTTTTCGCTGTAGGTTTTCTTGCAAGGTGGCTTAAATATGCTCTAATGTCGATTGTCGGGACTGAACACACCTTTTCACCTTAGCGGAGCCGACTCGTGTCCTGCCGCAAACTTCGCCGACGGGCGTTTACGTTGGTCGAACTTCTAGTTGTTATCGCGATTATCGGTCTCCTCGTTTCTCTTCTCCTTACCGCCGTTCAAGCCGCGCGCGAGTCGGCCAGACGGATGCAGTGCCAGGGCCATCTGAAGCAACTGGGGTTGGCCTGCCATAACTTCGAGTCGGCAAAGCGATCGCTCCCGAGTGGTGGCTGGGGATACCAGTGGCAGGGATACGCAGATATCCGTTCCCCCGCGGGCCAACCGGGGAGTTGGACCTTCACCCTGCTCCCCTACCTGGAGCAGACCGCGCTTTGTGAGTTAGGTACCTATGGCGGGGACCCTGGGAAGCGTCAATTGGATCTGATCCAGCGGACTTCCACGCCGGTTCCCATTTACAATTGCCCTTCACGCCGTGGAGGAGAGGTCATTCCCTTTGACCCCACCTGCAATGGATGCGCGACACCTCGCGGAGCGAGTTCCCCCTTGATGGGCGCAGTCCGAGGGGACTATGCGGTGAATATCGGGGACGGCGCTCCAAGCCTTCAAGATATCCTCGGGTGGCCACTCGGTTATCCCGGACCAGCAGATCTGGAAGAGGCGAATCAAATGCATCGTGATCGCACATGGCCGACTCCCCCTCGCGACTGGTCGGGGATCAGTTGGTTGCGGCAATCGATTTCCCTCTCCGAGGTATCCGATGGGACAGCAAACACGTTTCTCTTCGGCGAGAAGCATGTGATGCGCGATGCCTATCAGACGGGGACCGATTGGGGGGACAACGAGCCTCTCTATGGAGGGTTTAACAATGACAATCACCGAAGCACCCATCCAGGTTGGCCCTTGTTGCCCGATCGCGTGGGTCAGATGTCGATGGGGAGTTTTGGTTCCGCCCATTCCGGCGGTGTGAATTTCGTGATGGTCGATGGCAGCGTCCACCATATTTCCTATGGCATCGACAGCACAGTCTACCGCCATCTTGGCAACCGCCGAGATGGCAAGGAGGCTAGTGTACCTCAATGAAGTTTTCCGGGAAAAAGCCTTTGGTCCTCGCCCCGTCGGACGCCGCTTTGGCGCCCTAAAACGACCTCGCGTTTAGCTAGCCCCGCTACCTAGTGTTTCGGGGGTGTTTGGCCCGCGCGTTTTGTAAATTTTTTGCCTAACGTAAATAGTGAGGAGTTTGTCATGAGTACGGTGCATTGCCCCCCAAAGGTTTGCCAGTTTTCAGTTTTGTTAGTTCTGAGTGTTTCTCTAGCAATTACTCAGCCCTCTCTCGGCAACGAGGCCTTGCTCAAGCGCTCCTTCTACGCTTGGCAAGAATATCAGAACATTTCGGTCACCGGTGTTATTACCTACTACGAGGACGGGAAACTCGATAAGACGACTCCGTTTAAATACAATTTCGCCGAAGGAAAAAACGGTTCACTCCCTCTTTTTGAGATGTTGTTTTATGTTCCAAATCCAGGAGAACCGTTAAGCTGTATTGGTTCAGCGTGAATTGGAGTTTTGTCTGATCTGCGTTATTCCTAATCGA
>CAYMXM010000085.1:0-1250 GCA_964394065.1 uncultured Pirellula sp.
ACGGGCCTCGGACGCCGATCTGCAGAAAGTCTTCGACGCGGCCTGCGCCGCGGCGGACGCAGACGTCGCCGCCGCGCTCCTCATCGCGCTCATTCGTCGTCCGCTTCCCGCATTCGACCCTCGGTGGATCGCGTTGTGTCAGAGCGAGCATGGGATGCTTCGCTGGCGAGCGCATCGGGGAGCGTCGCTTCACTCGGACGTGCGAGTTCGCGAGTTCGCGCTCGCGGAACTCGCGAAGGCGCCGCCCGACGGTCCGACGATCGGCCTGTTCGAACGGAATTTTCGCCCCGGCGACGAACGACGAATCCTGGATGCGATGACGCTTCCCGAGGATCGCGAAGCGCTGCATTCGCTGCTCTCCGATTCGCTCGACGTTCTCAGAAGCAATTCCGACGCCGACGCTTCCGAACTCGGTCTTCTGGCCTATTTCGAAACGCCGTGCGCCATTTGCCGCCGCAAAGCCGCCGAAATACTGCGCGAGCGACGGACAGCGCCTGATTGGCTGATCGCGGAGTTCCTCGACGACTGCCGCGAAACGGACGCGGACTGAGCGTCGCATCCGGCGCGGGAGGCTGCCGGGACCTGGATTGCCGCCATCCGGTTCTCCGCTCTCCCGAAAATCGGCCTCTCCGGTAAACTACCCGTTTCCCATGCGCGAGCTGCGCCGCCGGTCCCTTGCGCGACCGGTCGGACCGCGTCGCGAGAAACCGATCCGCTCGATACGCAGAAAGCCTTCCCGTCATGGAGATGAACGAACTCGTTTCGCTCGCCAAGCGCCGCGGCTTCCTCTTTCAGTCGAGCGACATCTACGGCGGATTCCAGGGCTTCTGGGATTACGGCCCGCTGGGCGTGGAACTCAAGCGGAACGTCAAGGAAGCCTGGTGGCGGGACATGATCGTCGGCCACGACGTCACGCAGGTTCCGCCGGGAGCGCCGGGCGAGTTCGCCATGACGGGCCTCGACTGCTCGATCATCATGCATCCGCAGGTCTGGAAGGTCTCGGGCCACTACGACCTGTTCCATGACCACATGGTCGACTGCCGCGAGACGAAAAAGCGATACCGCTACGACCAGGTCCGCGGGCGCTGGGTCGGCTATCGCGACGAGGAAGTCTTCGTCGCGACCCAGGCCGTCACCGAGGAAGAGGACGCCGACATCCAGCAGAAGGCGCTGAAACATTTCAAGCTCCGCGCGAAGAACGCGGAGGATCTGATCTATCGCGGCGACATCCAGTCGCTCGACAAGCTCGG
>CAYMXM010000085.1:1260-12785 GCA_964394065.1 uncultured Pirellula sp.
GTTCGGCAAGGTTCTCGGTCCCGACGCCAAAACCGTCGGCACGCTGACCGAGCCGCGCGAGTTCAACCTGATGTTCAAGACGATCGTCGGCGCGCTCGGCAGCGAAGCGGACGCCGCGTTCCTGCGGCCCGAAACGGCGCAGGGGATCTTCGTCAATTTCAAGAACGTGCTCGACAGCTCGCGGTATCGGTTGCCGCTCGGCATCTGCCAGATCGGCAAGTCGTTCCGCAACGAGATCACGCCGCGGAACTTCACCTTCCGCTCGCGCGAGTTCGAGCAGATGGAGATCGAATTCTTCTGCCATCCCGAACAGTCCCCCAAATGGTATGAGTTTTGGCGCAATCGCCGCATGAAGTGGTACACCGATCTCGGCCTCGCGGGTGAGCGACTCCGAATGCGCGAACATGCTGCCGACGAACTGAGCCACTACTCCTGCGGCACCGCCGATATCGAGTATGCGTTCCCTTTCATGCCCGAAGGAGAATACGGGGAACTCGAAGGTATCGCCCATCGAGGAGACTTCGATCTCCGATCCCACATGGAAGGTAAACTCGACCCTCGCGAACGGCCTCTCAAACTCGAAGTCAACGAACATGGACAGCCGAAGCACCGAGGGAGCGGCAAGGACATGTCCTATCGAGACGATCTCACCAACGAGAAATTCATCCCCCACGTCATCGAACCCTCCGCCGGGGCCGATCGAGCTACCCTCGCCTTCCTCTGCGAAGCCTACCATGAAGATGAAGCTCCCGATGAAGATGGCAAGATGCAATCGCGCGTCGTGATGAAACTTCATCCACGCATCGCCCCTTACAAGGCTGCTGTCTTCCCTCTAGTCAAAAAGGATGGGATGCCCGAGATTGCGAAAGAAATCTACGGAGAGCTCAAGAAGAAGTTCAATGTCTTCTACGACGAGAAAGCGGCGGTCGGACGTCGATACCGTCGACAGGATGAGATCGGGACACCTTATTGCATCACCGTCGATTCGCAAACCTTGCAAGACCAAACGGTCACCGTGCGCGACCGAGACACGCTGGAGCAGTGGCGGGTCAAGATCGATGATGTTGTTGGAGATATCGAAACGCGAGTAGGCTAACGATGGAGATGCAGCAGGGGGAACTATTCCCTGACGATCTACCACCTTGGGAAATCGATGCGGAGGGAGAAACGCTCGCCGCATCGGTCGTCTTCCCCGAAGCTCCTTACGGGCCTTACGACTATCAAGTCCCCGACGAACTGGTCGGACAAGTCCAACCTGCAATGCGCGTCGTCGTCCCCCTCGGACGAGGCAACCGCGAGATGGTCGGCTATGTCCTCTCGGTGCAGATCGCGATCGTTCCTTCTAAGTCCCTGAAGCCGATCCTTCGGGTCGTCGATCACGAACCTCTTTGCAATGGTTCGCTCCTCCAATTGATCCAGTGGATGAGCCGATACTACCTGGTCCCCCTCGGGCAGGTCTTCGAAGCGGTCGTTCCCGCCGGCGTGCGAGCCGGCGCAGGGACTCGGAATCAGACGTTGCTCAAACCCTCGGAACTCGCGGGTGACGACCGAGCGATTCAAGCGCTTCCTACGAAACAACGCCAAGCGTTACAGCAATTGATTCTGGCTGATGAACCTCTTTCCATCGAGCAATTGAAACACCTAGCGCAATGCTCCGACGGTGTGATCAAGAAATTGCGAGAGACGGGGTTCATCGAGTCCTACACCGAGCGGGTCATGACCTTCGACGCGTCGAACCGCCCTGCAGAGTTCGAACGAATCCCTGCACCGGCGTTGTCAGCGGACCAACGCTTAGCGCTCCAGACGATTTACCAATCGATCGACTCGGGGGAACACTCGACGATCCTGCTGCACGGAGTGACTGGGAGTGGAAAGACGGAGGTCTACATGCAAGCGATTGAGCAGATCGTGTCGTATGGAAGACAAGCGATCGTCTTGGTCCCGGAGATCAGTCTGACCCCCCAAACCCGTTCCCGATTCCAAGCCCGTTTTCAATCGGTAGCGGTCCTGCACTCCAACATGAGCGGCCCGGAACGGCATTACCAATGGCGACGCATATCCGATGGACACGCGCAGGTGATCATCGGACCTCGGAGCGCGATCTTCGCCCCCGCGCCTTATCTCGGATTGATCATTCTCGATGAAGAGCACGAGAACACCTTCAAACAAGAAACCGTCCCGCGATACCACGCGCGCGATGTCGCCATTCACCGCGCTGCTTTGGAGAAGATTCCGCTCGTCTTAGGATCCGCGACTCCCGCATTGGAAACGTTTCATCGCGCCAAGACGGGAAAGTACAAACTAGTCTCACTTCCCCGTCGAATATTGAATCGGCCGTTACCCCAAGTGACAACGATCGATCTCCGTTCGACACGAATCGATGTCAATCGCGGGGCGTTATCGAAGCCGTTGCTCGACGCGGTTCAGCAAACGCTGGAGGAAGGCGGACAAACCATACTTCTCTTGAACCGTCGTGGTTATGCGACCTCGATTCAGTGCCCCTCTTGCGGCTTTGTCGTCAGTTGCCCCGATTGCGACCTCCCTTTAACGCATCATCGCGACGGGAGCAAAGCGACCTGTCATTACTGCGACTACACCATCGCAGCCCCGAACGTCTGTCCCAAGTGCGGATTCGATGCGATTCGTTTCGCAGGGTTAGGAACGCAGAAACTGGAGATGGAGGTTCAGCAGAGGTTTCCGGATGCGAAGATCGCGCGCATGGACTCCGACACGATGAAGAAACCGGGGAGTCACGAAAAAGTTCTCGCGCAGTTCCGTTCTGGGGAGGTCCAAATCCTTCTCGGGACGCAGATGATTGCGAAAGGGCTCGACTTCCCGAACGTTCTCCTCGTCGGGGTGATCAACGCCGATACGACCCTCCACTTCCCTGATTTTCGTGCTTCGGAAAAGACCTTTCAACTCGTCACCCAAGTTGCCGGGCGCACGGGGCGGGGGGAAAAGGCGGGAGAGGTTCTCGTGCAAACTTATTCGCCTGACCATCCCGCGATTGTTGCTGCCTGCAAGCATGATTACGCACTCTTTTCGGAGCAGGAGCTGGTGCAGCGTGAACAGTTTGGCTATCCACCTTACTCATCCCTCGCGAGAATTATCTTTCGAGGGCCGGAACAAGAGTCGGTGAACGACTTCGCCGAAGCGGTGGTGAAGAAGATTCAACTTGAGATCGCGAAGATGAGCGCCAAGATTCGAGTCCTCGGTCCCGCTCCCCCTCCAATCGCGAAGCTCCGAGGTCACTACCGATATCACGCAATGTTGATCGCCCAAGATGCGGCCGCAATGAATTCGATTCTCTCCCGGATCCAATCGACGACCAAACCACCCGGGGAGAACCTCTATCTCATCGATATTGATCCACTGGATATGCTGTAACCCGTGCGATCGAACTTATCCTAACTTATTTGCTACAACGTAACGCCCTAGTTGCGTTACACAATCACGTTCACCAGCATAGAATTCTTCGTCCAATTCATCGAAATCTCGTATGGTCGATGTATCCCCTCCGATTGCGATCAATGTCTTCCGTGCGATCCCTTCCTCAATTATCTCAGCCATGCGGTTCGCACCAATCTCTCGAAACGCTCGAATCGTTTGAGCGTAACCAGGATCATCGTCCATTTCATCGTCAAGCATTTCGCGTAACCCCATACCTCCTACCAAACCGAGAACGTGATACACAAGAACAGCATTGGCTTCTGAGGGAAGCAACCCCGTTAAAGACATAGTTCCATTAGTCGACTCCATAACGCGAAGAAAAAACTTCTCTGCGAGTTTCTCCGCTTCTTCAAATCCAATTAGATTATTCATTTGTAACAAGTTGTAGCTATTGGTGGCGTCCGAAGAGGGACGAGCCCCATCCGGGGAAACCGCCAGGAGAGATGAATGTGCCTATGGCCCCTCACCCAAACATGGGCGAGACGCCCATGCCACACGTTCTAGCGATCAATTGTTCTGAGAGGAATCACTTCGCCCATCCTGCAATTGCACCAATTTTGGTTCCGACGAGGAGCAACCTCGACAACCTCCACACGAAGGCTTCCCCTCCTCACAACGAACCATTCCACGAACGAACCGAACCGCTCGACGAAGTGCGAATAAAAGACAAACCGCGAGGATGGCATAAACGATTAAAGATTGCGTGTCCATCTATCACCCTCCTTCTTTTTTTCGTGTATTCCGTGTGTTCCGTGGTTCCCCTTACCCCCACCCGAGCGCCGAAGCCACATTGAACGTAATCCAAGCCCCGATATACGCGAGCACCGTCATATAAACGAACGCGAAGATCGGCCATCTCCAGGAATTCGTCTCGCGACGGATCACCATCAAGGTTGCTCCACACTGAGCACAGAGAGCAAAGAAGACCATGATCGACAGTGCAGTCGCAAGGGTATACACTGGCCGCCCATCGGGCCAAGTCTCCTGCTTCATCTGCGTTTTCAATCCCTCGCTCTCCTCGTTCTCTTCCGCTCCGAGCGCGTAGATCGTTCCCAAAGTTGCGATGATCACTTCCCGAGCTGGGAAGGATGCGAGGGCTGCGACACCGATCTTCCAGTCCCATCCGAGGGGCTTCACAATCGGCTCGATCTTCTTTCCCGCCATCCCTAGGAAACTATCATCGATCAAAGCACTGCTCGCGAGATTGAGCCGCTCCCGAGCAGCTTCCAAGGCGACTTCATTCTCGGAGGGCCCTCGCTCCTCTTGCTGCGTCGTTGCTTCTTCAGTCGATTCAGCAGGAGCCATCTCCGTCTCTTCGCCTTCCACTTCGCTTTCTTCTTCAACCAACTTCTCCAGCCGCTCATATTCGGCTTGAGCTAACGTATATTCCTTGGAGTTCCCAGGGAAATACCCCGCAGCCCAAACCAAAACGGTCGTGACGAAGATAAGGGTGCCAGCTCGCGTGAGGAATGCAGCCACTCGTTCCCAAACCCGTTGGAAGAGGACGTAGGGAGAGGGCCACTTATAGCTATGCAACTCCAACAGGAAGGTGGATGGTTGGCCGGGGAAGACAAAACGGCGCAGCGCCCATGCCACCGGGATCGCGACCACAGCACCGACGCAATGCATCCCGAAGAGAACGAGACCTTGGAGCGTTACCCAACCCCCTAAGTAGCGAGTCTCTGGAACGAATGCCGATACGAGAAGCAAATAAACAGGGAGCCGAGCCGAGCAACTCATCAGGGGAGCGATGAGAAGGGTCACCATTCGATCTCGCGAGTTCTCGATCGTGCGCGTTGCCATCACACCGGGAATCGCACAGGCAAAGGAGGTCATCAACGGCAAGAAAGAACGTCCACTTAGTCCGATCGTCGTCATCGATTTATCGACGACGAAGGCGGCGCGCGCCATATAACCGCAGTCTTCTAGGATCGCGATGAACAAGAAAAGAATTGCGATCTGAGGAAGAAAAACGACCACCGCTCCGATTCCCGCGATCACACCATCTTGAAGCAAACTGCGCAGCGGCCCAGGTGCAAGGTTTTGTTGCACGAGTCCTTGAAGCCAACCTTGCCATTCGCCGATCTGGTCCATCGGCCAAGCCGCAAATTGCGTGATCGCTTGAAAGATCACAAACATCAGGAAAGCAAAGAAGAACATTCCGAACCAACGATGGGTCAACCAACGATCGACAGCGTCGCTAAAAGTTTTCGCGTTGGCGGGAGGTCGATCGAGGAGTCCATCGACTTGCTCGCGCACCCATTGGTATCGTTGTTTGGTTTCGAAGAGCGGAACCTTGCAGCCACTCTGCGCGAGGCGTTCTCTCGCTTCTACTAGCGTTTCGCGCGCGTTCGGAAAACGGCTGGCTGCCAGTTTTTTCTCGAAGTGTCCTTCCTTGTCGATCAGCATTCGATCGACTTCGACCGATGGGAAGGAATGACCTTGTGCGTTCAACTTCTGCGCGAGGTCAGCCGATTCGCGACGGAACTCTTCGGGGAAGGAATCGCGGGGCGAGGGATGCGCTACGGGGGATGATTCCGAGTTCTTGAGTAGATTGAGGATTCCATCCCGGACAGCTTGCGTACCTTCGCGTCGGCTAGCCGTGGTGCAGAGAATGGGGACACCCAATCGTTGCGAGAGTTTGTCGACGTCGATCGAGTGCTTCTCACCTTGAGCGCGATCCCACATGTTCAAGACCACGAGGGTCGGGAGCTGCAGGTCGAGGACTTGGCTGAGAAGGTAGAGGTTCCGCTCCAAGTTCGTCGCATCAACGATGACGACGACTGCATCGGGACGAGAGACTCCTGGTAGAGCGCCACAAAGAACATCGATTGCGACCGCCTCGTCAGCGGAGCGAGCCGCGAGGGAGTAGGTACCTGGCAGGTCGACGATTTGAACGGGAGTTTCCGAGTTGAGGAGAGTCCCAGTTTTCTGCTCGACGGTGACTCCAGGATAGTTGCCGACCCGGGCCGACATCCCGCAGAGGGCGTTGAAGAGGCTACTTTTCCCCGTGTTGGGGTTTCCGATCAACGCGACGGTTTTCTTTGCGGTTTGGAGAGGGGCATTCATGGGATCAAAGAAATATGTACGCGGTCTGATTCGGTTCGGCGAAGGCTCAGTCGATAGCCACGGAGGGCATATTCGGTCGGGTCTCCCATGGGGGCTCGGCCGATAACGTCGACCCGTTCCCCATCGAGAAGCCCCATTTCCATCAGACGGCTAGCGAGCGCATCCTCCCCTTCGATCTTTTCGATGATGCCCGATTGGCCAGGCTCCAGTTGGGATAGTTTCACGCGAGGTCTCGGTGGGATTTGGGTAACGAGGAGGGGAAGAGGGGAAGTCAAGTGGATCGTTGCTCGATGCTACTCAGATTCGGTAGCGACGTAGATTTCTGCATCTTCTTCGATTCGAAGGCTGAGTCGGCGACCGTCGATGCAGATCATGCAGGGGCATCCTTGGGAAATCATTCGCACCTTCCGTCCGACCCGGATCCCGATCTCTTCAAGCCGTTTTAGATGGTTAGGCTCCCCCTCCATCTCCACGATCACCCCCTCCTCGTCTGGCGAAAGTAAGTCGAGAGGGATCGGACCGGTAGGCATCGTTTAACAGGGAAAATGGGGGCAGTAAGGTGAAGGAGATCAATTTGGCTATGCGCCTAGCAAATCATATCCTTAAACAGACTTGCTGAGAAGCGGTCTCAATAAGGAAGGTATCCTGAACGTATAGCGTTTTAGCGACCCGCTCAATGTAGAACGGAATTCATTCCGTTAAACAACGCTTCCAATCAAAGCCCCTACCAACGCGGTGAGCCAGCCCCTCCATTCATGGCACTTCAGGCCCCCCGCTCGCGGCGAGAGGTTCGTGGAAAAAGAGAACCACGAATCGGACGAATCCTACGAATAGTAGCGGTGCGGCTTAGATATCCACTCCGCTCGGTCCCGCATCAAGGAGAAGGGCATGGGGCTGGCCTGACGCGTCGACGCGAATATAAAGTGTTTGGGTAGTTTGGACGACGCGTAAGCGAGGTCCGAAAATCACAACCCGTGGCGTAAGCGAGGGACAGCGCTGGCAACCAGGTATCCATCCAAGGTTTCACAGCACACCCTTCGTGCCTCAGGGACGTGCCACCCGGCGCCTGAGATATTCCCCACAAGGGCTACGTGCACTCGCGACGCTGTCCCTCGCTTACGCTTCGGGTTGTGATTGGGGGCGGGCGCTTCGCGTCTCCCCCCCCCCCTTAACACTAACTTTTTGACAGCCCAGCGCAAGCTCCGATCGAACGAAAACACCTTCTCCGGGCGAGACGCCCTGGCCCAGCCTAAACTCCGTTCAGCGTCAACACGATCGACCTTGGCGTGGCGCGGTTTCGGTGTTCGCAGAGATAGATTCCTTGCCAAGTGCCAAACGCCAGTCGGCCATCGGTGACCGGGATCGTCAGGCTGCAGCCGAGCAAGCTTGATTTGACGTGAGCTGGCATGTCATCGGGGCCCTCGAGGGTGTGGATATAGTCGAGATCCTCGGGGGCGACATGGTTCAGCGCCAACTCTAAATCGACGCGAACATCGGGATCGGCATTTTCGTTGATGCTCAGGCTGGCGGAGGTGTGCTGCAAAAAGCAATGGAGCGTCCCGATCCGAATCTCTGCCAACTCCGGCAGATTCTGCAAGATTTTTTCGGTGATCAAGTGGCACCCTCTTCGCATTGCAGGAAGCTGGATTCGACGTTGATAGAACAGCATAGAGAGTCGGTTGTCGGAAACGAGAGATCGCCGATCGCCTCTTGACGGTCGGTGCCAGGGCGACATACTTCGTCGATCGGAAAAATTTGGATTATCAATATCACTTAACAAAGGGCAATACGTCATGCGGCGAGCAAAGATCACAATCATCGGGGCGGGAAATGTCGGCGCGACTTGTGCCCACTGGTGCGCTGCAAACGAATTAGGTGATGTTATTCTGCTCGACGTTCCCCAAACCGAGAACATGCCCAAGGGGAAAGCGCTAGACCTTTTCCAAGCCTCCCCGATCATGGGATTTGATAGCCGATTGGTCGGAACCACCGACTACGCGGATACCGCCAATAGCGATGTCGTTGTTATCACCGCAGGGATCGCTCGCAAGCCAGGCATGAGTCGAGACGACCTCTTGGCCACCAATGCCAAGATCGTCACCGCTGTTGCTGAACAAGTGAAAGCGACCAGCCCCAACGCGATTGTCATCCTCGTCAGCAACCCACTCGACGCGATGGTTCAACAAGCGTTCAAGGTACTCGGGTTTCCATCCCACCGTGTCTTTGGCCAAGCGGGCGTCCTTGATACGGCCCGTTTTCGAGCCTTCCTCGCGATGGAACTGAACGTGAGCGTCGAGGATATCTCCGCAATGCTCATGGGTGGGCACGGGGACACGATGGTCCCGATCGCGAGTTGCACGAGCGTCGGTGGAATCCCTGTCACGCAGTTGATCGCTCCCGAGCGGTTGGAGTCGATCGTTCAACGGACCCGCGATGGTGGGGCCGAAATCGTCTCGTTGCTAAAAACCGGTTCGGCTTACTACGCACCAGCCGCCGCAACTGCTCAGATGGTCGAAGCCGTCGTTCGGGACAAGAAGCGTTTGATTCCTTGCGCTGCTCTCTGCGATAAGGAGTACGGTGTGGGTGGTTACTATGTCGGAGTTCCTTGCGTTCTCGGCAGCAACGGAGTGGAAAAGATCGTCGAACTTAGCCTGACCGATTCGGAGAAGGCTGCATTCCAAAAGAGTGTTGACGCTGTGAAATCACTTGTTGCAACGATGGATCAGCTTCTCGCTTCTTAATTCCCCGTCCGTATCTTTTAAATGATATCGCCCGTTCGGAATGATAGCATTCGGTCGATTTTGGAATCGACCGATTTCTTCTACGATGCGCCATTGACGGCACGGGACCAGGTTACCTAAAACCTTGTGCAGCCCGGCCGCGTTCATTCGCGACATAAACGAATAGGCGAACCCAGGAACCATTCGATGAATCGACTTCCCAGCTTGTTGGCCCCCTCTGCGTTGCCCCCTTCCGCAAACGTTTCCTATGGGTTGGCTCCATCTGCGTTAGTCTCCTCCCTCTCCTCTTGTTCGAAGCGGGCATCTTCTGAGAACATCTCAGCTGCAAACGCAGATGCCTATCTTCCGATCGAGCCTTATCACCGGATCTACTACCCTCGCAATTACACCCCCTCGTACGATTATCCGTTGGTGATCTGGATGCACAGCGATGCGAGTAGTGAACTCGAAGTCGAAACGGTGATGGAGGCGTTGAGCGATCAAAACTATCTGGCGGTTGCTCCCCGAGCAAATGTTCGATGCCAAACGAAGAAACGGCTTTATCGTTGGGGGGATACCCGCACCGATTATGCTTACGCCGAAGACGCGGTCTGGGACTGTATCATGGGAGCGCTCGAATGCCTCCCAGTCGCTTCGGATCGAGTTTTCATCGCAGGGTTTGGACGTGGCGGAACCCTTGCTCAATGGATCGGTTTGCAGTACGCCGAACGGATCGCGGGAGTGGTCTCTCTAAGTGGTGCTGCCCCAACAATCGGTGGCGCCCTTTCCAACTGGAAGCTCGCGAAAGACTTGCCACTTCTCTTCACTCAGCGCAAGGGGTCAACGATTTGCTCCGAAGAAGATCTCAACCTTGCCATGCAGATGGCCCATCGCGCAGGGTTGAACTACACCTTCTGCCAATTGATGAGTGAAGAAGACAAATACGCCGAAGGAGATGAGCTTTCGACGGCGATGCTGGAAAGTGCCAATCGTTTCATGATGGGGATCGTAACCGGCACGCCGATCAGCTTGCACCCCGAGGCTTCTCGCGATCATTTGATCGGTCCTTTCGGATTGAATTGATGCCAGCCCCTCTCGCTGAGCTCTCGCAGGTTTACGTTGAAAGGAACGGCGTTCGGCTCCTCGATATCCCCTCCCTCATCCTACCTGTCGGTCAAGACACGGTTATCTTTGGCCCCAACGGTTCGGGGAAGTCAACGCTTCTCAAGTTGTTGATGAGATTCTATTACCCATCCGCTTCTGATTCCGGCGCAGAGACAGGGCGTCTGCTTCTTTTGGGTCGAGAAGAATGGAATGTCTGGGAACTTCGAAAGCACTTGGGCTTGGTGAGTTCCGAGATCGACCATCACTTTACGACGGGTCGAAGTGGTCGCCTGACTCCTTTCCAAGCGGTCTTAACTGGGTTCGAGTCGGGCGAACTGGAGCTTGAGGCCGACGCAATAACACCAGAACGAGAGGAGTCGGTACGGAGGTGGCTCGATTTCTTTGAGATGGATGCGGACTCCACGAAGCATGTGGGCTGGATGTCGACGGGGGAGCGCCGACGGGTGATGTTAGCGCGCGCGATGGTTCTCGAGCCAGACGCCTTGCTCCTCGATGAGCCAACAGCGGGCTTAGACCTCGTAGCGCGAAGTCGACTTCTGCAACGCCTCGCAGTGATGGCCGATCAGGGAGTCCAACTCCTTTTGGTGACGCACCATCTCGAGGAGGTTCTACCTTCGATGGAGCGCGTGATTCTGCTCAAGAAAGGGAAGATCTTCGCTGATACGACACCCGACCAAGCATTCCGCTCCGACCGACTCAGCGACTTATTCGACGCTCCAATCATCGTTGAATCCCACCCGGGAGGGTGGTTTTTGAGGTGTAAGTGTTGAGGGTTGAGTAGTAGGGTGTGTGGAGTGGTCGCGGTTTTTATGTCGCGCGGGGTCGCGCTTCATACGCTTCTCCATTGCAGTCACCTTTGTCTCCCAAGCGACCACGCAACACACCGGAAGCGTACTTGGCGCATCGGCGGTAAGATGTGGAGTCAAGGGTGGCACGCTCAGAGCGAAGCGATGGGCGTGGAGAAGTATGTAAACATAGGGACAAAACCTGGGCTGTCAAAAAGTTGGTGTTGATACGGGGGCTCGGACGATCGTTTTTATTCCGCAGTAGGTTCTTTCGTCCGACCGGGACTCGCCCCCGTCGAACACTGCTTTGGCGCCTTAAAACGCGCTGCGCTTTAGAGTTCTGCTCCCCTCGCCCCTTTTGGGGGAGAGGGGTTGG
>CAYMXM010000086.1:0-12698 GCA_964394065.1 uncultured Pirellula sp.
AGTACCAGCAGCAGCTTAGGGATTTATACCAGCCCAGGCCGGGGGTGAGGGGTAGAAGTGCTAGTAACAAAAACCTTGTTGGAAACCTTGTACTTCATGCTCCCCTCCCCGATCCGTTGGAGCATCTTTTGCCCATACGGGCAAGAGATGCTCCAACGGATCGACCCTCCCCAAAGGGGAGGGTGACTTTCAACGCAGGGATGTTAATATTGGGGAAGAAATGAAAATTTGCAAAACCCTTTCTGTTCCACTCCGATGCCCAGTGAATATGGTTTCGTGAACGAGATTGAAAATGAGCCAGATGAAAAATCCATCGATCCTACTTTCTTTCCTTGGGTTTGCTTTCCTCATCGTAAATGCTGGGGGAGCATTCGGCCAAGTCCCCTCGTTGGTGGCACGGGAGGCTGTAGAGCTGATCGTTAAGAAGTTTGGCAAGGAGGCAATCGAGGAAGGCCCTGAACTCTTAGCCAAACAGATCGACAACGTCGTCGCCAAGTTTGGAGATGATGCTTTGACCGCAGTTCAAAAAGCAGGCCCGCGCGCCCTTCGCTGGATCGACGAAGCGGGGGAAGCGGCTCCGCAGGTTGCCAAATGGATCGCTCAACATGGAGACAACGCAGGGTGGGTGGTTGCTAAACCGGGGCGCTTGGCATTAGCCAGCCGATTCGGAGACGACGCCGTGGAAGCGATGATCAAACATGGAGAACCAGCAGAGAAGATCCTGCAAATAGGGGGAGCGGCTGCCGGTGAAGCGGCTGCGAAACTCGCTCCTCGTCAAGGGAGGCAACTCGCGATGCTAGCCAGTGACGCCACCGATGCAGCGCTTGTGCGCAACAGTGCCTTGATGGCGACGATCGCGAAGACCGGGGACCGAGGGATGGAATTTGTATGGAAGAACAAAGGGGCATTGGCCGTTGGAGCTGTTCTTGCTGCGTTCCTCGCCAACCCAGAACCCTTTATCGATGGAACGAAATCTCTGGCCGAAGTGGCCGCCTCGACTGCAGTCGCCCCACTCGCACGGGGTATCGCTACCGGAACGAACTGGACTGTTGTGATCATTGCTCTAGGAAGCGTGTTGGCACTCTACTTATTCGCAAAGCGACGAGGTAGGGCGACGCGAAGCGTCCCCCCATCACAACCCGTGGCGTAAGCGAGGGACAGCGTCGCGAGTGCACGTGGCCCTTCGTCGGAAACTCTCAGGCGCCGGATGGCACGTCCCTGAGGCACAAAGGGCGTGCTGTGAAACCTTGGATGGATGCTCGATTGCCAACGCTGTCCCTCGCTTACGCCACGGGTTGTGATTTCCGGGCCGCTCTCCCTTTTTTTAATCCATTACACAATCCGCGACTCAAACGCTCTACATGACTACGACTACCTACGACTATA
Organism: uncultured Pirellula sp.; assembly: GCA_964394065.1. Classification (GTDB taxonomy): domain Bacteria; phylum Planctomycetota; class Planctomycetia; order Pirellulales; family Pirellulaceae; genus JBKCUI01. Next base: position 1,387 of record CAYMXM010000086.1, read on the forward strand.
TCGTTATCGGTGCTGGTTCTGCCGGCTCGGTGAGTGCGTGGGAACTTGCTCGGCACGGAAAACATCGAGTCCTCGTCGTAGAATCGGGTAAGCGAATCTCCCATCGCCACACGCGAGGACCGGCCTTCTACCCCCACCTGTTCCGGGACCCTCGATTTTCATTGCCGATCGAAACGGTACCTCAAGAAGGGCTCGCTCGGCGAAGGATTCCACTCCCAAACGGTCGAGGACTAGGCGGTTCCTCGTTGATCAACGCGATGATCTGGATGCCACCCTCACGAGCCGATCTGCTCCGCTGGGAGGAGGAAACGGGGAGAGGTTGGACCGTCCAAGAAATGGAAGCAGGACTCGCCGCGGTGGAATCGCGATACTTCGATAGACCGGACAAGGACTTCGATTCCCCCTTCCTCTCCCCCTCGAGTCAGTTTCTGATCAACGCTCCAGAATCCCGACAAGCGATTGCTCCCTACCGCCGAACGATCCGGAATGGAAAACGGTTCTCGGCTTGGATATCGCAAGCATCGGCGGAGGATCCACCCGAGAACATGACGGTCCTTCGAGGGGGAACGGTGGAGCGTTTGCTACTGGAACAGCAACGTGTAGCTGGCGTTGCAATTCGAATTGACGACCGGAACGAATCGGCTATCGCAACCGCAACCCGAGGAGTCATCCTTTGCGCTGGAGCGATTCACTCTCCGGCAATACTCCTCCGAAGCGGCATCGGGGATCCCGAATCACTGAGGGAGGTCGGCCTCCCGTGCATCGTGGAATCTCCCAACGTCGGTAGCAACCTTCAAGACCATCTCCTCTTCCCGATCGTCACCGCCTGGAACGGACCTCCCCTTCCAAGCCGATTCTCGCATGAGGAGCGGAAGGAGTGGTGGTTCCAAGGGGCTGGCCCCATCACATCGAATATCGCGGAAGCGGGATGCTTTCTGACCAAGCAGGAAGGAGGGGTGGTTGAGATGCACCCTCCTTACATGGAAACAAATCGATGCACCGAAGTTCAGTGGCACATCACGCCGACCCACTACCTGGAGTACCCGATTCGGGAGATTCCGGCAGCAGCGATCAGCGTCGGAGTCACGCCGTTGCACCCGAAAAGCCGCGGAACAATTTCGATCGATCGTGAAGGGAACCCGCGCATCGATCCTTGCTACTTAAGGGATCCCGAAGACCGGAGGGAACTCCTCGAAGGGGTGAAGTGGGCTCGCGATTGGTTGCATGCCATTCGGCAGGGGGGGGGAATCGGTCCCGAGATCTTGCCGGGGGAAAAGCGAGTTACCGACTCCCAGTTGGAGGCCGCGATTTCTCGCTACGCAACGACTTTGTATCACTACATTGGCAGCTGCTCGGCAGGCCCTGGGCCAGCGACCGTATGCCGTCCCGATTTCTCGGTTCAAGGCTGTGAAAACCTTTACATCTGCGATGCGTCGGTTCTTCCTAGCCAACCTTCTGGGAATACACAAGCGTCGGTGATGATGCTCGCAAGATTGTTTGCGGGGCGTTTATTTGCGGAAGGTTTTTAACCACGGATCACACAGATAGCGAGGATTCAGATCGAGATAGCGAGCAATCCTCGTTTCTATTGCAATCATCTTCCCATCCAAAGCGGCCACGGAACACACCGGAAGTGCAGTTGGCGAGTCTTCGGTCCTGGGGGGATCGTCCCCCCTTGGACCGTGATTTGGCGTCCTAGCACGCGCGGCGCTTTAGAACTCTGCTCTCCTCGCCCCGCTTCGGGGAGAGGGGCCGGGGGTGAGGGGTAGAAGTGCGAGAAGCAAAGGCCAAGTTTCTCGCTCGCGGCCGGTAACTCGAACGCTTCTGCGATCCCTCCGGGATCGTTGACGCGTCGTCACGATTCACCGGCGGTGGCGCTGCGCTTACCACCGGCTAATGGCTGTAATCCCTTCGGGATATCAGAGGGATGCAAAACTTATCCTCGAGTTCTCCTCTGCGAACCTCCGCGTCCCCTGCGGTTAAAAAGGAATAATCCGAACATTCAAAAACCCGTGTCAATACCAACTTTTTGCCAGCCCAGGGCAAGCCCCCCGCCTAAGTTCTAGACGCCCCTACCCGGGGCTACCCCATCCTTTGACCTACGGTCAAAGGCTAAGGGCGTGGCTCGCGCGTCTCGCCTAAAACAACGACGCCGGATCAGCCTTCCAGAGTTTCCGAATCGCGAGTACTCCCGACAAGGTGCACATCAAGACGGCCAGAAGGAAAACACCTGCCATCCGGTCTAACGTCATGAAGGTCGGTATCCCCGATAGCTGCGACGTAAGGAAATAGAGGAGCAACGAAACGAGGGCCGCGACGACGTATCCTGCAATCGACAGCATCCAAGCCTGTCGCAAAACGATCCCCGCAACGTAGAATCCCGAATAGCCGATCGCCTTCAGCGTCGCAAACTCGGAGATCCGAGAAGCGACCTCCGTCGCTAAAACCATGTAGACGATCGCGGCTCCGATAATGAACGAGATCAGCACTCCCATCGTGAAGATCATTCCAATCGGCGTCTCGTTGAGCCACCGGGCCCGCTCCCAATTCATCTGCTCCCGCATCGTGAGAAGCTCGATTGCATAAATCGATTGGGGGGCTGTTCGCGCAAGCTCCTCTCGCAACTCGAGGCAGACCTTCGACGGATCGTTTCCTGGTTTCAATCGAACCAACCCCAAGGAAACTCGCTCGCGCGTATCGATCGGGCTGCGCATACTGAACGCGACGTCGCTCACCAGGACTGCACCGTTGGTCGCAAGCCCCGTCCCCAATCGGAACACCCCTGCGATCTTCGTATTTCGCCCCCCTAACTCGGTCCGAATCCCGACATCCTCCTCGGAGAAGAGCTTGCAATTCTGCGGACCATATTCGGAGCGGGTGGCTTGATCTACCAGCATCGCATCGGGGTCTTTCAATCGATCCAACAGGTCGGCGAGTCCCTCGACTGCGAGAACCGGGCGCTGCAACTCCATCCCCATCATCCCCACCGTCCGAAACGAGCCTTCCGGGGGAGAACCGGGGCAGGGGGAAGCCGCTGGTGGATTCTGCCATTTTTGGAGCATCACGAAAAACGGATCCACCCCCTCGACCGCTGGATGGGCAGCGACCATCCGCATCCACATCCGATCGATCGATTTCGGCTCGTATAAATGGGCATAGTCCGTCGAGCGAATGACAATATCCCCCTCCATCTTTCCGTAGACGATGTTGGCCGTGTTTCCAACAGCGCCGCGGAACCCGAGCTGCATAAAAATTAGGAGGAGGGCGAACGCAACACCCCCTAAACTGACGATCGCCCGGGTAGGATTGGACAATAGATTGAGGGTCGCTACGGGAGTTCGCTGGAAAACTAAGCCCCTCAAGTGAAGTTCGCCTTGCAGAAATGCCATCGGATGATTGGAATGAGTCCTCCAATCATAACTCAATCCTCTCACGACCAACAACACAGGATTTACGCAGTGGCCTCCCTATCTCGAAGTGGCGTTTTCGCAGCCAGTATGGACGACCGACTCGCTCGATTCAGTGAAAGCATCAGTTTCGACCACCGCCTCTACCGTCACGACATTCGTGGTTCGATCGCCCACGCGCAAATGCTCGCCAAGCAGGGCATTCTCACGAAGGAAGAGTTCGCATCGATCCAGAGAGAGCTTACCTCGATCGGCGAACTCCTCGATCGAGGGGAACTCCCCTTTCGGATCGAGCTGGAAGATATCCACATGCATATCGAGCAAACCCTTATCGACCGGATCGGAGATATCGGGCGAAAGCTCCACACCGGGCGTTCGAGAAACGATCAGGTCTCGACCGATATTCGCCTCTGGATACGGGATCAATTGGATCGAGTTGATTCCCTTCTTTTGGAGTTGCAGCGATCCTTCCTCAGTCGCTGCGAGCGGGATGCGAAAACCATCCTCCCCGCCTACACCCACCTGCAACGAGCCCAACCTGTTCTAGCACCTCACTACTGGCTCGCCTATATGGAAAAATTCGAACGGGATCGAAGCCGGATCGCAGATTGCCGTAAACGGGTGAACCAATCCCCACTCGGGGCTGCAGCCGTCGCCGGAACCAGCATCCCGATCGATCGAGAGTACACCGCCGAGCTTCTCGGATTCGAAGGACTCTGCCATAACAGCATCGACGTCAGTAGCGATCGGGACTTCGCCGTCGAATCGGTCTTCGTTCTGACGATGATCGCGGAACACTTGAGTGGTTGGGCCGAGGAATGGATCCTTTGGTCGACGACCGAGTTCAACTTCATTCGCTTACCGCACAAGTTCTGCACAGGGAGTTCGATCATGCCTCAAAAGGTCAACCCCGACACGCTTGAACTCACGCGAGGCAAGTCGGCACGCGTAGTCGGCGCATTGCAAACGCTCCTCGTACTGATCAAGGGACTTCCGTTGGCGTACAACCGAGACTTGCAAGAGGACAAACCACCTTTGTTCGATGCCTTCGACACCGTGACCGCGACCCTTGAGCTCGCGATTCCAATCGTCGCGGAATCGGAATTGAATGAAGCATCGATACGTTCGCGACTCGACGAAGGGTTCCTCGACGCGACGGCACTGATGGAAGCCTGTATGCTTCGAGGGCTCGCACAGCGCACGGCCCACCACCGGGTCGGGGCGTTGGTCGCTCTTGCGAAGGAACGTGGCGTCAAGCTTTCCGAGCTTCGGGAGGAAGACTTCCAATCGATCGATCCGAATCTCGATCCCAGCATCCGGGATGTCTTAAGCGTCGACGGAGCTGTTGCATCCTACCGATCCTACGGTTCCAGCAACCCCGGACTCGTTGCAGAACAAGTTGCCAGGTGGGAGGAGAAGTTGAAAAGAGCAACGCTGTGAAAGTTTTTTCCTGCGAAATCGTGAGCGCTTTGTCCGATCTGGGCTTGTCCTCGTCGGACACCGCTTTGGCGCCCTAGAACGCGCCGCGCTTTAAGATATCCGCTCCCCTCGCCCCTTTTAGGGGAGAGGGGCTGGGGGGCGCTGCCCCCTCACCCCCGCCTAATGCGGGCCGCGGAGGGTTCGGTTGTGAGCCATGACGGCGTTGAGTTGCGCAAGAAGTTGCGAGTGAGGGATGACGATCGTGGGGACCGACTTTTCAAGTCGTTGAATCTGAGGATAGACCCGATTGTTTTGAAGGACACGATCCACTTCCTCCTCCAACATCAACAACCATGCTGGAATGTCGAGCCCAACACCGGTCGGCTCTCGCATCATCAAATGCGCTTCCTGCACCAAAAGCTCAAAGGCTCGACTCTCCTCGGTATCGCTCGCACGCAATTGACGGACCGCCGGGCGAATCAAGGCGCGCATCCGATCGATCGTCATCGGTTTTACGAACCGCTCATTGAGCCGATCCGCGACCGTCGGCATCTTCATCGCATATAGCTCTTGAAGCTTCTTCAATCGGTCGAGGTACTGATCCGACTCCGGGGCAACCCGCTCGGCCAAAGCGCGTCGCCACTGCTGCGCGGAGCGTTGACAACCGGCGTGGACTAGCACTTCGTGGGCCCAAAAGACCGGCTTCAAGTTCCAACAGACCCGATCGTAACGGACCCGAAGCCGAAGGAAATCGAGGAGCATGTAGAGCATCTCCCCACGATCGGATTGCGTCGTTGTGCTGTTGTAATCCTTGTACTCTGCATAGTGATCGATGATGGCTTCGAAAACGACGGAGAGCCACCGTTGCGCTTCCTCCTCGGAAATCTCCCCCGACTCGAGCGCGTTCAATAACGGACTTAACTCGTCGATATCCCGATTCTCAAGAGCATTGTTCAGATAGTTCCCGACCCCCTGATGCAATATCGCTCGAACGTTTGCAAGTTTGAGAAAGCCTTGCGTGAAAAGCCCTTTTCCATACCTCTGGATGAACTCGCAAAGCTGTTTCCACGATCCCGATCCGTCGATCGTCTCCAGTATGCTCAGCCGCAAAGTTCTACTATGAGAGAGCCAACTGGAAAGCAAGATTTCCGTGAGCTGCTCCAGAAGAGGAACGAGCTGGTCATGGTCTGGTTCGGAGTGATCGGAATCGACGAGAGCATCGAGCTCCATCGTATCCGCCTTGATCACCGTCCCTTTACGACTTCGTCCTTTCTTTTCCTTGCGCGAGGGTGAATCCTGTTCCATTTGCCAATGGTAGGCATTCCGGACCAAGCCTCGCACCATCGATTTGAAGGCGATCTGAAAGAGGTCGTCGAATTCGGTCACCGCTCCGTGCCCGACCGGATTGCTATGCTCCATGTGCCGTGCGGTGTCGACCAAGCGGCAGGCTTGATAGAAAAGTCCCTGACGAGGTAACCAAGTCAATAGATGCGTCAGCGCGCGACGTCGGACTCTCGCCTCAAGAATCTCGCGTGGATCTCCACCTCGAGCGAGGGAAACATAGAGGAGTTTCTGATCGCGAAGGACCGAGATGAAATCGGGAAAAACCTCCTCCACACGACTCCGTCGCCCCGCCATCAAATTGCCGAACAACTCGACGGTCAAAAGTTCGTCGCGAGGTGAATTCGCGAGAAGCTTCGACATGCTCTCCCGATCATCGGAAACGGCTAGCATCGCACCGATAAGAAGTCGCCCCGCATCGGCAGTCTCCACCGCCGTTGCGAGAATCCTCTCCATCAACGATTCTTTCACCACCCGCTTGCGATCGTATCTCGCCATCGAATCGGTATCGGTTCCCCCTCGAGCAATTTTGTACGACTGGACTTGATCGAGGAGTTTGATGAGGCCATTTCGATTCGCCAAGCAATGCTCGCTCCATCGATGGAGCGCTTCCACGATCTGCTCCGGTGGCTTCGCTCGCTCAGGCTCACTCTCTTGTAATGCATGAAGCGATTGGGAGACCTGCTTCCACATCTGCGCGAGTGCGACGAGAAACGTCAAATGCTCTCCGAGTCTCTTCGATTCGGTGATCAGTTCCTCCGAGGTCCCTTCATCCTGTTCGAAGATAGGACCATCGACGCCGTCGTCGGTGCTGTCTTCATAGGTAACCCCTTCGTAGGCTGCTCCGTAAAGGGAAACCTGTTCATCCTCATCCTGATCGTGGTCTTCATGGACCTCTCCACCCGCCGCAAGATACTCCGATCCGTTCGGTGGACGCTTCTTGGGAGTTTTCTCAACGAGTCGGAATTCAGGAACGGTCCAGTAGGTCTCGCCGTTGGCCTCGAGATAGTCGAAGAACTTCTCGATCGTCGGCCATTTGGGAGGTCCCTTCTGGGGAGGTGTTCCCCCTTCGGAAACTCCATCCGCAGGGGATTCGATCAATTGCTCCAACCAGTTTCGAGCGAGATCCGAATAGGAGGTGTTTCCACTTTGAAGACCGACACGGCTCGCTTGACTAAGCCAATGAACCAGCAGGGCCATCGCACCGATAAAGTCCTCGCGATCCAAAAGGGCCTCGATGACGAGCGCATAGGCCTTCGGGGAATCGAATAGTTCCGCGTGAGGCGCCCAAAAGCGAATGTCCCCCGCAGCCGCTCCTCCTTGATGCCAGAGCCCCAACGCATGGGAAACCAGCTGGGACGAATCGAGCGCGTCCTGAGGGTCGGTGGCGGAAACGTCTCCGACCTGATGCGCTGCATACTTTCGCCACCAGTTGGAGATCGAACGGAACCGTTGTTCGGTCTGTTTGCAAAGGGACTCTTGATGCGAGGCAGCAGCTTCTCGCCACAACCGAGACATGAACCCAAAGAGCTGCTCCATGATTTGGACAAGCTCTTCGACCCGTTCGTCACTTACGGTCGAATCCGTTCCGATAAACCGAGGAAAATTACCAGAAAAACCGAGTATGTTCCAAGGGTCGACCAAGGCGCCGCAAGCGATTCCACGCTCGATCCAATCGAAGATCTGGTCCGGGATCTCACCCGCCTTTTCCAGTTCTCCACGTCGAAGAAGCTGCCCACCGATGGTGAGCAAGCAATCGATTCGGCAGAGGATTCGGGCCGACGGAACCTGCACGTCATCGGATTCCTCTTTGGCGGCGTTGGCGCTCCCCATCCTCGCGAAGATGCGAGCAAGTTGCACGTGTTCCACCTGCGAGGCGCGAAGGCGGGCGAGGTTCGTATTGAGCTGTTGTCGCGCACCACCGAGCGGTTGGCGACGGATCGACGCCTCGATTTGAAGGCGATCTGCGTGGGGACCACTCAGTGTCGACAAGAACTCCGCATAAAACTGATCCCGGTAATTGGCGATTTGCCCCAGGAGCTGAAGCAATGTCGTCGTCGACGAAAAGGCATTCGCATTCCCGCCGGAAATCCCCGAAGCCATGAGCATCGTTCCGGCGAGGACCGCCGCCGCTTCGGTAAGTGTCTGATCCCTTGGGAGCTCTTTTTCTTGTTGGACTCGGGCCAGAAGCGCGTCGACGGTCACCTGCTGCAAAACGAACCGTCGAAAGTTCGCATCTTGATCCATCAAATGGGGATCCCATTGCCCGAAGTAATAGTTTGGCCTTTTGTTGACCGGATGATCGAAATCGTAAGCGCGAGGATCGATCGCGAGCTCATCGAGGTGGTTGGGATCGAACTGAGCGTCGCGCAAAATATGGGGAGAGGTGTTCCTAAGAATCGACAGGGCACGGGAAACGATTTCGTAATAGGGACCGTAAGCGACACCGACATCCCGGATATACAAAGGGATCGGACGAAGCCACTCGTGGGGGTAGGGCTCGAGCCGTCGGCCTTCGAGAATCGCGACCGGTCGGTATCCCACATAGTCATTGAGCGTGTCGATCGCTTTGGGAATGACCCGATCGGTTTCACTCCAGGGGGGCCCCTGCTGAAGGACTGCTTCGATCGCTCGGCCTAGGAAAAGACCGTTGAAAAGCCCTTCAGGTTCCTGATGAAAAAGAAGGTCGCTATGAAAGTCGAGATACTCGGGAAGGAGTTGTTGCCAAACGATCTGAATGACCTGGGATGCCTGCTCGCTTTCCCGAAAGATCTCCTTTTCCTCACGGAGAGTTACGAGCCGATCGATGAGCCACTGCTGAATCGTCAGCCATGGGGGAGGGCCCGTGAATGGTTTGAAGTGAAGCGGGGAGCCGGCGACCGCGAGGCTGTAAAGCCGGTTGAGGGCCGATAGGGATTTTGGGTCCGATTTCCCCGACGAAAAGTTCAAATAGCCGAGCACATGGATTAAATCCTCGTCTCGCCGATCGACGTTTCCTTCGTTTGTCACCCGTTACTCCCTAGGCAAACCTGTACATTACGCCCTAGATGGTAGAGCGCCCCGGCAAATTGCGGAAGCCGAAATAGCAGGCTTCAGGAGTCAGGCTTCCGCTTCAGGCGTCAAGCTTCAGGGCAGCTAACATGGCTCAGGCGTCCCCCACGGCCCTACCGTGGTTCCCTTGGAATTTCAAGCTACAATGCTCACCTACCAATTCCCCACCTCCCCGCGTTTCGCTTACCAGAATCATTGATCGGCTGGAATGTCCTCCAAATTCGTCGAAGGTATCTACAGGTACATTCCTGCTATCGATTCGCTGCGGAAATATAGCTTCGACCATTTCCGCCGGGACATGTTTGCCGGGATGACCGTCTCTGCGGTGGCGATTCCGCAAGCGATGGCGTACGCTACGATCTTTCATATGCCTCCGGCGATGGGGCTGTACACGGCGATCGTGATGACAGCGGTCGGGGCCCTTCTCGATTCCTCGAAACAATTGATCAACGGCCCGACGAACGCGATCTCGATCGCGATGCTGAGCGCCCTATCGGTTCTCCCAGAAGCGCAATGGCAAACAGCGGCGATCATGATGGCCCTCATGATTGGAGTGATCCAGACCGCGATCGCTCTTTTCCGGTTCGGAGACCTTTCTCGCTTTATCTCCCATGCCGTGATCATCGGATTCACCCTCGGGGCCTCGGTCCTCCTCTTGTTAGATCAACTGAAGGTTATCTTGGGGATGCAGGGAAAAGGTGGGCATCACGATCACTTTCTTCTCCGCTTCTATCGGACGATGACCGAAGGGGGAGGAATCCATTTTCCGACTCTCGGCATCGCGGTCTTTACCATCACCGTGGCAGTCTCCCTTCGCTATCTGAATCGACGCTACAAATTCGGAGTTCCCGAACTGCTGGTGGCGTTGGCCTCGTCCGGCTTGCTTCTCTACTTCCTCGATTCTGAAAAAACATCGGGAATACGCTTGCTCGATCCCGTCCCGCGTGAGTTGCCATCGTTCGAGTTACCAACGATCGATTGGAGCATGATGCGAACACTATCGAGCAGCGCTGCGGCGATCGCATTCCTCGGTGTTCTCGAAGCGATGGCGATGGCCAAATCGATCGCAGCCAAAACAGGGCAGAAGCTCGATATGAACCAGCAATGTTTGAGCGAAGGGGTCGCCAATCTGACGGGGAGTTTTTTTCATTGCTTTCCAGGTTCAGGTTCGCTGACTCGTTCCTACATCAATCATGCATGCGGCGCGGCGTCCCAATGGTCTGGTGTTATCAGCGCAGGGTTTGTCATGGCGACGATCCTCCTTTTTGCACCGCTGGCTCAGTACATTCCTCGCGCTGCGCTCGGTGGAGTTCTCATCCTGACCGCATTCAGGATGACCGACCCGAAGGCGATCGTTTACTATTATCGGGCAACCCGGTTCGACGCGATGATCATGATCGCTACAGCCCTTTCCGCGATCTTTATATCGATTGAGTTCTGTATCTTGATCGGGGTCTTTTTGTCCTTTGCGTTCTACGTCCCTCGGGCCGCTAAGATCCGAGTCAACGAATTGACAGTGACCAGCGACCGGGTCATTCGAGAAGTGACCGATACCGATTTGCGATGCTCCTATATTCGCATCTTGAACATTGAAGGGGAGATGTTCTTCGGATGTGCACCCGATCTGGAACGACAGCTTCAAGCCTTTGAAGAGTCTCTTCCCGAGAGTCTCAGGTTCGTGGTGGTGCGACTTCGGCGGGTCAACAATCCCGACGCGGTTTGCATGCACGTCATGGAGGACTTCATCCGACGTATGCAAACGAGGTCCGTGACCGTGATGATTTCAGGGGTTCACTCGACGATGCTCACGACGATGAGGAATGTGAAACTCGATCTCCTGGTTGGCCGACAGAATATCTTTCGAGAAGAATCTGCGGTTTGGGCGAGCACGTTCAATGCAATGAAGAAGGCCTATGCCCAATTGGGGCTCTCCCGTTGCCAACACTGCCCGAACCGCCAAATCGATCAAGAAGACCGCCATGATTGGTCCTATATGATTTAAGCCTTACCCTGGGCTGTCAAAAAGTTGGTGTTGACACGGGTTCTCAGACGATCGTTTTTATTCCGCAGTAGGTTCTTTCGTCCGACCGGGGC
>CAYMXM010000087.1:0-8572 GCA_964394065.1 uncultured Pirellula sp.
CCTCACCCCCAGCCCCTCTCCCCTAAAAGGGGCGAGGGGAGCAGATATCTTAAACGCGACGCGTTCTAGGGCGCCAAAGCGGTGTCCGACGGGGACGAGCCCCGGTCGGACAAGAAGCGAATCAGGGAACAAAACTTGCGCTAACCCAATCCCTCACAACACCCACTTTTTAACAACCCAGGCTTATCGTTAATCAGTCCGTCTCTACATTTACACGTTTATTCCTGGAGCCAGCTCCTGAGAGGATGGTGACGGAGCTTTTCGAGACTCCGAAGTGATCGGCGATGATTCGGATGAGCGCTTCGTTGGCTTTCCCATCGACCGGTGGGGCGTTGACGCGCGCTATCCAGGAGCCATCTTCTTGCTCTTCGAGCCCAGGCTTCTTCGAATTCGGTTTGACTTTGACTTGAAGTTGCAACGGACTTGCTCCTACTTTCGCACCGACAATGCGACGAGGATGCAGCTTCCATCATCTATCACCGTCAACCCCGCCTCGCGCGCCTTATCGGCCGCCTCGCGATGTTCTGCTCCGGGCTGCATCCATATTGCCTTGACCCCGCATCGGATCGCATCCTCGACGATGAGACGTGTGACACTTGGAGGAGTCACGATCGAGACTCCCTCGGGAGCTTCGGGAATGTCTGGGAGCGCTCTATAAGCGCGGAGTTCCTCAACGAATTCTTCCTTGGGATTGAGAGGGATCGCGTCGTAGCCGTGGGATACCAACGCTTGCAAAATGATATTCCCGTACTTGGCACGATCGACCGAGGCACCCGCAACGGCGATGCGGCGACAGGAAAGAAACAATTCAGAGTCGTTCATAAAACTCGTTCGGCGAATAATGGATGAATTAAAGAACAAAGGATCAACGCTGGTTGCATTTTACCCGGATACCATTAGGATTCGAAGGCGACAACCGGAGTGGATCGGCGGAGAGAAAACGGAACCAACCATGCACGACATTCAGCTATTGATCAACCTCGCCGCGAGCCTTGTCTTAGCCCTCATCTTCGGGCTTGTGACCGAGCGATTGAAGCTGTCACCTATCGTCGGATACCTGCTGGCAGGTTTCGCCCTCGGACAACACACACCAGGCTTGGTCGCCGATCAAAAGATGGCGACGGAGATGGCCGAGATCGGGGTGATTCTTTTGATGTTCGGGGTGGGGCTTCACTTCAATCTTAAAGAACTCCTTTCGGTCAAGAATATCGCGATCCCGGGAGCTGCAGGTCAGATTCTCTGCGCGACCATTGCGGGGGCGGTCATCGTCCATTTGGCCGGTTGGGATTGGACCTCGGGTTTCGTCATCGGAATCGCGATCTCGGTCGCCAGTACGGTGGTTCTCATCCGGATGTTGATGGATAACGATGTCCTCCATACGGCGCAAGGTCATATCGCGGTCGGCTGGCTGATCGTGGAGGATATCTTCACCGTTTTAGTTCTCGTCGCCCTCCCCGCCTTCGGTGTTGTCGATGTCGACGCGCATGGACACGACGAGAAAAACCCGGTTGCGGTGGTTCAGAATGCCGACGCGGCACCTGAAGCGGAAGTCGCGGCTGCGGCTCCCCCCCAAGACGCAGCTGGGGGAGTTGATTCAGAAGAGGGATATCACCCTCCTGCTGGGCCGAAAAAAAACATTCTCTACGTGTTGTTCATCGCGGTTGCGAAGGTCTCGCTGCTAGCGGCTATCGTGGTCGGTGGGGGGCGATTCGTCATTCCGTGGCTCCTCAGGTATGTCGCGAGTACCCGGTCGCGTGAATTGTTCACGTTGAGCGTTCTCGCAATCGCTTTAGCCGTTGCGACAGGATCGGCTTATTTCTTTGAAGTCTCCATGGCGTTGGGAGCATTCTTAGCGGGTATGGTGGTCGGGCAGACCGAGGTGAGCCACCAAGCGGCAGCGGACGCGTTACCGATGCGTGATGCTTTCGCGGTGTTGTTTTTTGTTTCGGTAGGAATGCTCTTCAATCCGTTTACGATGTTTCAGTATCCCGCGATTCTGATCGGGTTGTTGGTGACGGTGCTGATCATCAAACCGATGTCGGCGTTCTTCATCGTTTGGATATTGAAATACTCGGTCCGGACCGCGATCACGGTGGCGGTGGCGCTGGCCCAGATCGGAGAGTTCTCCTTCCTGCTGGCGGAAGAAGCGAGACGCAATGGCCTCCTTTCCGAGGAAGGGCACAGCCTCCTCGTCGCGTGCGCTCTGATCTCCATCACGTTGAATCCGCTGATGTTCCGGGGAATCGTCCCGTTTGAGAGTTGGTTGCGAACCAAACCGAAACTCTGGCAGGCACTCCTCCGCCGATCGGAACGACAAGGAGTGGAGCACAACCAGGAAATGAAGGCCAAGATCGGCGAGTTCGAAAACTCCGAGGAGGTGGCTAAAACAGCGGTTATCATCGGGTATGGGCCGGTGGGAAGAACCGCTTCGAGCATTCTCAAGAAGTTCGGAGTTCAACCGATCGTGATCGATCTCAACTTAGATACCGTTCGAGAACTTTCGATGGAAGGAGAGTTGGCGGTTTACGGCGACGCGACTCGGCGCGACATCTTGGAAGCGGCAGGTATTCATAACGCTCGTTATCTTTTGGTCACGATCCCAGAGATGCTCATCCGAACGGCTGTGATCCTTGCCGCCACCGACATCAACCCCGACCTTCGAATTTTTGCACGGGCTCGGTATCTCAAAGAGAAGGCGTGGCTTGAGGAGCTCGGAACGGCTGGGATGGTAACTGAGGAGGGAGAAACCGCGATCGGACTTGCCGCGTTGTTGTTGCGAGAATTGAAAGCGGATGAATCTCTCATCCAAGCAGAAATCCGCCGCGTCCAAAAAGAGTTCGCGCTAGGAAGCCACCAAGCCGACCTCGACACGTTTTAGGGGGCTGCATCGGTGCGAAGCATATGGCGTTTGGGATGTTGCTTGAAAAATCACAACCCGACGCGTTCGCGAGGGACAAAATCACAACCCGTGGCGTAAGCGAGGGACAGCGCTGGTAACCACGCACCCATCCCAGGTCTCACAGCACGCCCTTCGTGCCTCAGGGACGTGCCACCCGACGCCTGAGATATTCCCGACAAGGTCTACGTTCACTCGCGACGCTGTCCCTCGCTAACGCGTCGGGTTGTGATGGGGCGCTTCGCGTCCCCCTTCTTTTCAAACTTCACACTTCTTTTTTCCGTGCCTTCCGTGGTTCCTCAAAAACCGTCGTTCCCTCAAAGCTAAAACCGCTGCTGAGAAAGCTGGTTGGAAATCTCGAAAGCGATCTCCAACGCCTGTTCGTAGTTTAAGCGTGGATCGAGCTGGGTCTCATATGCAGATTCCAAATCCGATTCAGTAAGTCCTCTCGCCCCCCCGACGCACTCAGTTACGTTCTCGCCGGTCAGTTCCAAGTGAACTCCCCCCAGCATCGAGCCGCAAGCCCGGTGGATCGCGAACGAAAGTTTGAGCTCATCGACGATATCATCGAAACGGCGAGTCTTCCGTCCCCCGTTCGTGCTAACCGTGTTTCCGTGCATCGGATCGCAAACCCAAAGAACCGTTTTCTTGGCTCTGCCAACCGCTTCGATAAGACCTGGCAATTGCGACTCGACTTTGTTTCTTCCCACGCGGTGGATCAACGTGAGTCGCCCTGGCAAATTCTCGGGGTTTAGTGTGTCGATCAATTCCACCAGTTCCTTGGGATCGATCGAGCCGCCGACTTTCACGGCAATCGGATTTCGGATCCCTCGGAAATACTCCAGGTGAGCACCGTCGAGTTGTCGCGTTCTCTCTCCGATCCAGGGGAGGTGGGTTCCCATGTTGTAGTAGCCGACTCCGCGAATGCTCTCCCGGGTCAACGCCGTCTCGTAATCCAGATGGAGCGCTTCATGGGAGACATAGAAATCGACGCGACGCAGCTCCGGCGTCGACTCGGGAAGGATCGTTTCCATGAACCGAATCGAATCTCCTAAAGATCGGACCAGATCGCGGTAACGTTGAGCCACTTTCCCTTTTGCTGTATCGACGAAGAGGAGGTTCCAATTCTCGGGGTGGTGCAGATCGGCAAACCCACCTTCGCTGAGAGACCTCACAAAATTCAAGGTGATAGCCGAACGCTCATACCCGCGGAGAAGTCGTTCCGGGTCGGGAATCCTCGCTTTGGCGGTGAAGGCATAGCCGTTGACGATATCTCCTCGATAGCAGGGAAGCGTCGTTCCCCCTTGAGTCTCCGTATCGCTCGATCGGGGTTTCGCATACTGCCCTGCCATCCGTCCGATCCGAACGATTCGCTTTCTCGCCCCGAACACGATCGCCAAACTCATCTGCAATAGGAGCTTGAGCTTGCTCGCGATCGGTTCGGTTTGGCATTGATCGAAGGTTTCCGCGCAGTCTCCCCCTTGAAGAATCCACGCCTCCCCTCGTTGAGCCGACGCGATATCTTGGTGCAGGCGATCGATTTCCCAACTGGTAACCAAGTTGGGGAGGCATTGGATTTGCTGCAGGACGTCCCCTAGCGATTTTTGGTCTGGGTAGGTCGGTTGTTGGGCGGCGGGAAAATTCTTCCACGAGGTCGGGGACCAGGCTTGAGACATAGGACAGGAGTGCGGTTGAAGGCAAAAAAAAGGAGACTTGGACGAAATGATGGCACAGGTGCCCTAGAATAAACCCGAATCCCCCTTCTCGTGAGGGCAAATTCACCGCGAAGCATTTTTCCGCAGGAAAAATCAAATAGTACTGGAAGGGCGCGGGCCCCGAAAATCACAACCCGAAGCGTTAGCGAGGAAGAAGGCTTCGCCTTTGACGCGTGCCCGGAGGTCAAGGATGGGTAGCCCCAGTAGGAAACGCTCTGACGTATTTTTTCAGGAAAATTGAATGTATCTTGTCCGACCGGGGCTTGTCCCCGTCGGACACCGCTTTGGCGTCCTAGCACGCACCGCGCTTTTAGAGTTCTGCTCCCCTCGCCCCTTTTAGGGGAGAGGGGCTGGGGGTGAGGGGTTGAAGTGCGAGAAACAAAGGCCAAGTTGGCGGCTCCGACCCGCCTATTCGGTACTCGAGATTCGAGCACGAGCACGAAAAAAAGGGGGAAGGCAATGCGACGCTCCTGCACAAACTTGCTCAATGTCAATTCGCTCAGCACAGTTTTTTCTCTGCGCCCCTGCGACGCCCGCAACTGTGTGTTCATTGGAATGGGGAGGAACTCGGCCATTGTTTCTCGCACTCCTACCCCTCACCCCCGGCCCCTCGCCCCGAAGCGGGGCGAGGGAGCAGAGTTCTTAATGCGCAGCGCGTGCTAGGACGCCAAAGCGGCGTCCGACGGGGGCGAGCCCCGGTCGGACGAAAACGCCGGCTGCGGAATAAAGATGGCTGCAGGAACCCCTCACCCCTCATGCCTGCTTCATCCCCCGTAATCCGCACAACTGGACCATTATTTTCTCGAATCTTGTGCGAGGCTCCGTTTTGCGCGGAGCGCGGTTGAAATTGAGTACAATTGACGTTTCACGCTCCCTAAGACGGTGTGTGGCCTATGCGCCGAGAAAAGCCTTCCGCGAAAAAGTAATGAACTATGGCTTGGTCTTGCTGTTTCCAACGAAAAAACTGCAGGCATTCGAGAGCCTTCTCCTGGGCGTTCGTATTCGCGGTAGGATCGTTGTTCCTGGGGTACCAAGGGGGGGCAAACGCGGCTGGCCCACTGGTAGCTGGGTCACAGGCGCCCCCTACTCTCCCTCCTCAAGTGGAGAAGATCAATAAGGGGATTCAGCAGGGGTGGGCTGAAGCTTCGATCAAGCCGTCACCGACTGAGGATGATCTCAAGTGGTGTCGTCGCGCTTTTCTAGACCTTATCGGCCGCATTCCGTCGTTCGAGGAGCTGGGAGAGTTTACCAAGGACAAATCGCCGACGAAGCGACAGAACTTGGTGCAACGATTGCTGCATGACGACCGATACGCCGAGGAATACGCCAGCCATTGGGGGGCGGTCTGGACCAATATCTTGATCGGTCGCAATGGTGGGATGGAACCTCGTTCGTTGATCCATCGGGATGGAATGCAAAAGTACTTGCGAGATTCGTTTGCGACCAACAAACCGTATAACGACATGGTTCTGGAGTTGGTAACCGCTACGGGAGCGACAAAACCTGGGGTGGAGGGGTTCAACGGCGCCGCAAATTTCCTCGCGATGAAGGTCAACACGGAAGATGGCGTACAAGCGACTGCGGCTGTTTCCAAGACGTTTCTAGGACTGCAAGTCCAATGCACGCAGTGTCACAATCATCCTTTCAATCAATGGAAACAGCAGAAGTTCTGGGAGTTCAACGCGTTCTTCCGACAGACGCGAGCCCTTCGTAAATTTACCTCCGGCACCAACGATATCGATCACGCTGTCTTGGTCGATCAAGACTTTGCGGGAGAGGGGCGGCGTCCGGAGCAAGCCGAGATTTATTTTCAGTTGCGAAATGGATTGACCCGAGTTGCCTATCCTGTCTTCGTCGATGGGACGGAGATCGGGAAGAGTGGCTTTGTTCGCGAAGTCAACCGCCGGCAAGAGCTCGGGAAGTTGATAATGCAAAGTCCTTACTTGGACAAGACGATTGTCAACAGGATGTGGGCTCACTTTCTCGGATATGGATTCACGAAGCCGATCGACGATCTGGGGCCTCACAATCCCACGTCGAATCCTGAGTTGCTGGAAGAGCTCGCCAGCGACTTCAGGGCGTCCAGCTATGACTTGAAGCAACTGATCTACTGGATCACGATGTCGCAACCTTATCAACTTTCCTCGCGCATGACGCGAGACAACCAATCGGATGATCCTAGCCTGGGAGAGACGCCGAAGTTCTCCCGCTTCTATACCCGCCAGATGAACGCGGAGCAGCTTTATCAATCTCTTGCGGTTGCGTCGCACGCGAATCGTAAGGGGAGCTTGGAGGAGCAAGCGCTCCGGCGGGACGATTGGATGCGGCAGTTCGTCATCGCTTTTGGGACCGATGAAGGAGACGAGACGACCACCTTCAACGGTTCAATTCCCCAGAGTTTGATGATGTTCAACGGGGAGTTGATTCGCGAAGCGACTTCGGTGGAGCCTGGGAGTTGGCTTCAAAGCGTTGCCCAAAAAAGTGGTGGAGTACCGGACAAGGTTCAGCAACTCTATCTCACGGGTCTGGCTCGCCGGGCACGGAACGAGGAGTTGCAGCTCGCTCGGCAGCTTCTCAATGCACGACAAAACGACGTAAGTGGGATGTTGCAAGATATGTGGTGGGCTATTTTGAACAGCAACGAATTTATATTCATTCACTAGCAACGAGTAGAACAATGTGGTCTCGATTCGCTACACCTCGCGGTATGAACCGCCGGCACTTCATCTCACACCTAACCGGTGCAGCGACGATGATGGGAGCCTCTTTGTCTCTGGGGCACTCATTGCGTGTTCACGCTGACAAGCTCAAAGAGAATCGGAAGGCTTGTATACTCCTTTGGATGGGGGGGGGGCCGAGCACGATCGATATTTGGGATTTAAAGTCCGGGACCGACAACGGTGGGCCGTTCAAAGCGATCTCCACCTCGGGCGACGTGCAAATCTGTGAGCACATGCCGCTGATGGCCCAGCAGATGCACCATATGACGATCGTCCGCTCGATGAGTACGCGGGAGGCGGACCATGATCGTGGGCGTTATTACATGCACACAGGTTACGTCCCCGACGCGAACGTCGAGTATCCGAGCTACGGCGCGGTGATCTCGCACGAGCTCATGTCGCAGCGTCCGAAGCTCGATATTCCTCCTTTCGTGTCGGTGGGAGGGGCCAGCGAAGGACCCGGATTTTTGGGGATGGCTTGGGCCCCTTTCAGTGTGTCGAGCAATGGTCGGGTGCGAAATCTGGAGATGAGCCTTCCTCGCGACCGGCTGGCTCAACGCCAACTTGCGCTCCGAATGATCGAAGACTCTTTCGTTCAGCAAAGGCGAGGGGGTGTTGTCGAGGATCATCGCAAGGTGCTGGGCAAGACCTTTGACCTCCTCACAAGCGACCAGATGAAAGCGTTTCAAGTCGATACCGAACCGCAAGAGATGCGAGAGAAGTACGGGACCGACAATTTTGGCCAAGGTTGCCTCCTTGCCAGGCGCCTGGTCGAGGCGGGAGTCCCCTTTGTGGAGGTCGACCTCGGAGGCTGGGACAACCACCAGAATATTTTCCAAACCCTTGCGGATAACCGTCTCCCGACTCTCGATCGGGCGATGGCTGCGTTGACCGACGATCTGCATCAGAGGGGGTTATTGCAGGACACGGTCATTGTTTGGATGGGAGAGTTTGGCCGAACCCCTCGTATCAATGCAGACGCGGGACGCGACCATTGGGCACGTGCGTGGAGTGTCGTCGTGGGTGGCGGGGGGATTCAAGGTGGAAAAGCGATCGGGGCAACCAATGAGAACGGAACCGAAGTTGTGGGAGAACCCTTCTCCTCTGAAGACTTAATGGCTTCCGTTTGCCATGCTTTGGGAATATCCTTGGAGACTACGTTCACGAGCAAAAATGGGCGTCCGATGAAAATTGCGAACAGTGGCAAAATCATCAAGGAGCTTTTTTGATGCGAGAATGGG
>CAYMXM010000087.1:8672-12639 GCA_964394065.1 uncultured Pirellula sp.
CATCTTCCGATGAGGATACAGTTCTCACCCCCGAGGAATTGATCTCGCAGTATCAAGCGAGTGTCTGGAGGTATCTGCGCGCCATGGGGTGTGAACAATCGCTTGCGGATGACTTAACTCAAGAGACATTTATCGCCGTCCTGAGACGTCCCTTTATGCAGATCAGCCCTTCGGCGACGGGGAGTTATCTACGGCGGGTGGCATATCACTTGCTCGTGACTTACCGTAGACGAAATCGTCGCATGGTGACGACCGACGCGATCGACGTGTTGGACGAACAGTGGGTTCGATGGGCAGGAGAGGAAGGTAAAGGGGGAGAGGTTTTCGAAGCTCTTTCCGAGTGTTTTTCACGCTTGACGGACCGCGCCCAATTATCGTTGCGGATGCGATTTGCGGAGGACGCATCGCGTGAGAAAATCGCCGCAAAACTGGGGATCACCGAGCATGGTGCGAAAAACTTGATGCAGCGGGCGAAAACGCAGCTCAAGGAATGTATAGACGGGAAACTTCAACGTGAGTAACGAGCCAAACAACTCCAAGAGCGAAGACATTCAGTTCACCGCCGAGCGTGCGGGGGACTTTATGATGAACGCGCTTTTGCGAGACATGCTGAAAAGAAACTCACCTCCTGATTTTCAGCAGCGGATCTTGGCCCGTTTGAATGCCCGGAATTTGGGAATTGAAGAGGCCGCCCCCCTCAGCCGGCGTCGTCGTCTTTTTTCGAACGACGAACTCGATGAAGCTCTGGGAGCAGCGCAAGCCGATGTAGAGTTTGCGCACGCCGCAGATGACGAAACACCCGCAGTCGTTCCCAAGAAAAGACGTGCTCGCCCCGTTCCCCAAGTTCTCAAGGTTCATCCGAGAATATGGGACTATCGTTCGGTCCGTCGAGGGGCCTCTTGGGGGACCTTCGCGGCATCGCTGCTTCTTCTCGCCTATGTCGGCAGTCAGTTTATCAACGGGTGGCAAACGGGATCGGAGAATGGGCAAGATCTGATTGCATCCAATCCTGTTGCGCCGGTAGACCCATCGCAGCCAGAGTTGGTAGAGACAATTCCGGACGGTTCCGCAACCTCTCCCTCCCTTCCCTCAGTCGACGAACCCGAAGCAAGGGGCGATTCAACATTGGCGGATAGCACGCCGGTTGTTCCTCCTGTCGAAACAGCCCCGGAGCTTCGCGTCATCGTCGAGCTTCCACAACCCGATGCGCTCAGCCGTCAGGAATTGGTGTCGATCGTCGATTCGCAGTTTGATCGGATCTGGCAACAGGGAGGACTTAAGATCACTCCGAACCTTTCCGATCAAGCTTGGTTGAGCCGAGTAACCCAGCTCGCGGTGGGGCGTGAAGCGACGGCAGCCGAACAAGAAGCATTTCGTTCGGATAGATCCTCCGATCGCGAAGCGAATGTGATCACCAAGCTGACCGAATCGAACGAGTTCGCACTGAATTGGGGGCGACTCCTCGCTGGGCACTATTTGCGGACATCGATCCCGACCGTTCGCAACCAGCCTTTAGCGATCCGTGAATTTGCGGTGTGGCTCCAAAACGGCATCCAAGCGAACAAATCCATTCAGTCGCTGGAAGCCATGCTAGCTACCGATGCCATCCGGCAAGGAGATAGTTCGGCCAACCTTTGGTTGAGCGAAACGATGAACCGCGAGATTCTTTCCGTGAGTGATCGAAGCAGGAATTCCCGTCTCCCTTATCGATACAGCTCCGTCGAAGCCCCCTTGGTCGGTGCCACGACCACGTTGCTTCACCGAAGTGGAATTGCCTCAGCAGGATGCGTTCAGTGCCATGCTCAAGACTCGAATGCCGTTGCTTGGCTACCGAGTGAATCGGCTGTTACCCGTGAGCAGTTTTGGGGGATGGCGGCCTCGATTGCGAAAGAAGCAAAGCGTCGTAAACTCCCCGTCGAGGTTGCGGAAGACTTCTACTACGAGGAGACCGATGGCAAGGTCGCTATCGCCACTCCGATGTTACCGATTCGCGTCGGTGGGTTGGATACTCAAATCGATTTCGCAAATTGGATCGAGCAATCGACCGAGGCGCGCAAGGGAGTGGTCGAATTCCTCTGGCGCAGTACCTATTTCCAACCACTCGTCCCGGAGTTCGGGTTAGAGGTGGCCGAAGCCTCAGCTGAGAGGAGCGATCTGAAGAAGCTCCTCACTCGGCAGCTTCAAGCGACAGGCAATGTACGGGAGTTGGTCGCGGTGATGCTCTCGACGAGAGGGATGCGAACGCAAGATGCCTCGGTCACCGAGAGCTGGTACTTGAAAGCAAAAGACGATGTCCTCGCTCAATACCATACTCGGTCACGACTCTTCACGTTCGTCCCGACACCGGCGAGAAAGGAAGATCTCACGCGCGTCCCCACGGGACAACAGATTGTGATGTGGCTCGACGGAAATGGTGGGAGAGGGGGAGTTACCAACCTCGCACAGCCGGATACCCGCCGTCCCACGCGAGGATCGCGACGACCTGAGGCACCCAAGAAGATCGAGGGGAGCCAGTTGCTCTATTTGATGTCGATTGCAAAGCCCTATTCGGGGATGACCGAGTTCGCGAACCGACTTTCCTCAAGCCAACTCGATTGGAACGATCAAGTCTCCCATACCTACTTATTGCTAGAAGGGCGACTCCCCTCCAGCCGCGAACTGTCGGACGCAAAACGGATCTACGACCACAACGGCCAGGACAGCAAAAAGAGCCTCATTCAAATCGGCACCGGGCATTTCGGGAGCTATTAAGTGTCCTCTACTCACTCTACGCCGTCTGAACCCGAGTATGCCTGGGAGTTAGCCACGCTTTATCCTGTTCAAGGGAGTTGGTCGGAATCCGAATATCTCGATCTGACCGACTACGCGAATCGACGTATCGAGTTGATCAACGGAAGACTGGAGTTTCTGACTTTGCCCACTGAAGTCCACGAGTGTCTGCTGCAATATCTTCTTTTCTCTTTGGTTCGCTTCGTCTCCCCGTTGAAACTTGGTAAAGTCTATTCCAGTGGTATCCGGGTGCGAGTTCGGGACGGCAAAGTCCGGCTACCGGATATCGTATTTCTGCACAAGGACCATTACGATGTCCGCCACAATCGAGTGTGGGATGGTGCGGATCTAGTGATGGAGGTCGTTAGCGATGATCCTAAGGATCGGCAGCGGGATTATGAACAAAAACTTCTCGACTACGCCGAAGCGGGTATCGCCGAGTACTGGATCGTCGACTACCAAGAGCGCACCGTTCTGGTGTATTCTCTCGAAGGGGATCGGTACATCGTCTTCGGTAAGTTTCAGAATGGGGAAACTGCGGTATCGAAGTTGCTCCCCGAATATTCATTAGACGTTTCCGATCTATTCGCAACGGCGGACGACATTCCAAAGTAAGCGAGGCCCGAAAATCACAACCCGTGGCGTAAGCGAGGGATAGCACTGGCAACCAGGCATCCGCCCAAGGTTTCACAGCACGCCCTTCGAGCCTCAAGGGCGTGCCACCCAGCGCCTTAGATTTTCCCGACAAGGGCCACGTGCACTTGCGACGCTGTCCCTCGCTAACGCCACGGGTTGTGATGGGGGACGCTTCGCGTCCTCCCACTTACCATCAAAACCGTCCGGAGGGCTCGCGCTGGGCTGTCAAAAAGTTGGTATTGTGGGGGATTGGCTTTGCGCAAGTTTTGTTCCCAAAATTAATGACGATTGCACTTCATCAAAACGCTCCGGGCTAAGAGGATGCGAAGCATCCGATATCCTCTCGCAGTCCTCTGCGAACCTCCGCGTCCCCTGCGGTTAAAAAGGAATAAATCCACGCATTCAAAAACCCGTGTCAACACCAACTTTTTGACAGCCCAGGCTTGCGCCTTTCCGCTATTAAGCGCCGCTGCGCGGCGAATTCTGCATCGCTCCGCCGAGCAACAGCCAAAGGGTTGCCATTCGAATTGCGATTCCGTTGGTGACTTGTTCCAGGATCACC
>CAYMXM010000088.1:0-12620 GCA_964394065.1 uncultured Pirellula sp.
CTGACGCATCGGTGTTAAGGGGGCGGACGCGAAGCGTCCCCCCATCACAACCCGTCGCGTTAGCGAGGGATAGCGTCGCGAGTGCACGTAGCCCTTGTCGGGAGCATTTCAGCATCGGGTGGCACGTCCCTGAGGCACGAAGGGCGTGCTGTGAGACCTGGGATGGAGGTCTGGTTGCCAGCGCTGTCCCTCGCTTACGCCACGGGTTGTGATTGTCGGGCCTCGCTTACGCGTCGGCCAAACTACCTAAAGGAAGGAACGAGGATGATCGATTTATTCCTTTGCGCCTTGGCGTGGGTCCTATAAAGAAATTTTAGTGGGAGAACTTTGATGCGTTCCATTTCAGCCAAACTTTTGACTCTCTTTTTCTTGATCGCGTTTCCTTTTGGCACCACGGCGGGTGCCGATGATTCGATTTGGAAAGCAGGGGTTGGGCGGGGGATTATCACTCCAGAGAAAAGCGTTTGGCTGGCCGGGTATGGAACAAGGCGTCCCCCCGATGGGAAGCTACATGATCTCTGGGTGAAAACCCTCGCCTTGGAAGATGCGAAAGGGGAGCGAGTTGTCTTGATCACAAGCGACTTCCAGGGGGTCCCTCGTTCTATGAGCGATCGGGTTTTTGAAAGACTTCAAGCCGAACTCTCTCTCGAACGTTCGCAGGTCATGTTTGCCTTCTCGCACAACCATTGCGGACCTCGGCTGGGAGACGACTTGGTCGATTACTATCCGTACGAAGCAGAGCAAGAACGATTGGTTGCGGAGTATACCGACCAGATGGTAGAACGGACGATCGAATCGGTGAAGGACGCAATTGCAGGTCTATCTCCCGCAATGTTGAAGACGGGAATTGGGCAAGCGACCTTCGCGGTGAATCGTCGGAACAACGTGGAATCGGAGGTCGCCGATAAATTGCAGCGAGGAGTCCCTCTCCACGGGCCGGTCGATCACAGCGTACCGGTCATGGCCATCGAGCGACTCGACGGAACACTCACGGCGGTTCTGTTCGGGTATGCATGTCACCCGACGACTCTTAGCTTTACCAAGTGGTGTGGTGACTACCCTGGTTTTGCTCAGTTGGAGATCGAACGAGCCCATCCTGGAGCGACTGCGATGTTCGTGAACACCTGCGGAGGAGATCAGAATCCACTTCCAAGGCAAACCGTCGAGCTTTGCGAGAAGTATGGCAAGATGTTGTCCGATGGGGTGGAAGAGGTGCTCGGTAGCGGGTCGCTTCAAAGGGTGAACGCCAAACTGGAGCATGCCTTTACCTATGTGCAGTTGCCTTATTTGGAGGTAGCGTCGCGGGAGACGCTCACTTCTCTTCGAGAAGATGCCAATGCGATCAAATCCCGTTGGGCAGGGAGGATGCTTCAGAAATTGGATGCAGGTGAAAGCTTTGAGAGGGAGTATCCTTATCCGTTGCATGTTTGGCGTTTTGGGGGAGAGGTTTTCATGTTCGGCATGGGGGCGGAGACGGTGGTCGATTATGCCCTCAAGTACAAGGAAAAGTATGGAGCCAGGACGTGGGTATTGGGGTACACCGATGACATGATTTCCTACATCCCATCAAGACGGGTATGGGAAGAGGGTGGATATGAAGGAGGCTTCAATCTCTACGAGTACGGCCGCCCCGCCTTTCGGTGGTCGGGAGATATCGAAGAGAGAATCGACGAGGGATTTAGAAAGATGATGGACAATGTAGAACGGAATTCATTCCGTTAAACAACGTTTCCATTCAAAGCCCCTACCCGCGCAGTGAGCCAGTTTCTAACTCAGGGCTCCTTCAAGCCCCCCGCAGGTGGCAAGAGGCTCTCGCTGAATGCGGGGCCTTGAGCGGCCCTGAGTTAGAGGCTTGCAATGCGTGCATCGGGGGCAGGAGTTGGAGGGGGCGGTTAACGGAATGAATTCCGTTCTACATTAATAAGCCAACCCAGCTCGGATGACGAAGCTGTTGTGAAGGTCGATCGAGTTGAGGGGGCGGTGGCGGTAGATGAGTTCTCGATCGAACGCGTAACCGAGTTCGAAAAACCCAAGTCGAAATCCTTGGCGGATCTGATCCGAGCGACCGAACTCCATGCCGAGCATCACACGTATGTCGTTGATATCGATCTCGTCATCCGCACCATCGATATGCTCCATCGTCCATGTTCCCCCTCCGTAGTACCCCGTGATATACCACCAGATGTCGGTGTTGCCGACCGTCGAGACGTAGTGGGACAACTTCGGCTCGGGGAAAAAGATGTCCAAGCGAGAGTCGGGGTTGGGTGTCCATAGAATCCCACCCGCCGGTAGAAGTTTGATCTTGTTTCTATCCAGATAAAAAACGCCCGCTTTCAACGTCGCGTTCGGAGTCAGGCGGAGTCGCCCAAGTCCTTTCCCCATGACACGGATACTCTGCGTGCTGATTGCGTCGAAGCTCGAGAAAACACCGACCCGAACTCCTAGCTCCATTCCCAAGGTCTGGAGGGGATTGGTATCCCAGCCCGTATCGATGAATCCGCTGAACGCTTTGCTCGGAAGATCGCTTCCCGGAACGCTAGGTCCATCCCAGAGGTGATGCGAATAGGAGGGAATGATATAGAGCATCCGCGTGCTGTTGAGGAAGTTCGGGAAACCAAATACCAGGGAGACATCCGTATCGTTGATCTGAATCGTGTCGGGTTCGTCTGAGTTGAATCCATTCGTGCCACTCAACCAAGTGTGCCGCAAACGGGCTCCTTGAAAAAGGCGGATCGCTTGAGTCGAACCGTAGTTCACATTCGACGAAGTGTTGTTCCAGAAATTACCCCACCATCGCCCGATCACGCCTTGGTTGCTTCCGCCAAACGGACTGTTGAACTGCCAATTGGAGTTAAGAGGCTGGGTATTGTAGGCACCGGGGAACAAAACGCCGGGGGTCGAGTTGGGGTAGACCGACGCAGGATAAGGATTGGCCGAGGGATAAGGAACTCCAGCCTGTGGTATCGTCGGATATTGGGGCGTTGGATATTGGGGATAGGAATAGGTAGGCGTGTTTGCGGGACCGAGGTGATAAATCGGGGCCCCTCCGGTTTGATTCCCGTTCCAATTGAACAGGTTCCCCAGGTTTTGGCCCAGGTTCCAGTTTTGGGGAGGGGTAAAAATCGGTTGCCCCTGCGTCGCCGCGTACGGATCGAAAGCGCCTCCGGTTCCAGGATAAGGGGCCGTCGATGGGTAAGGAACAGAACCGTTCACCGGCGTGGGAACTTGGTAGGCGTTGTACTGCGCCTCTCCCAGCGAAGGGTAGATCTGGTTGGGGAGCTGAACCCGGGTTTGCGCAACGCCACTTCGACACGGGAGAACCCCGAGTATTCCTAGGAAAAGTAGCAGAAAATACGCCCGAAATGCCACGCTTGGTTCAATACATAATAAAAGGTACGGTCAAATGGTGCTTTTCAGTACAAGGAAACGCTGTGAAGCACGCTTCTTTGGGAAAACGGGCGTTTTTCTACGTGGCCCGGGCGTCTCGCCCGGAGGAGCCTTCACAACTCCGGGCGAGACGCCCGGGCCACGAACAAATCGCTCGGTGCAGGGCAAAACGGACCTTCCCCCAAAAGCGTCACAGCGTTCAGTACAAAGGGTGAAATACCGTTTTCCTTGGTGCCCGGTCAAGGAAGCTTGAGAAAATCCGGAAAGATTCCGAAAAAAACCTTGTGAGTTTGTCGCAACTGGAGGGAAGCAAATTCTTGCGAACCATCCCGAGGGGAACTATTCTGGGGACAGGCGGACTCGGTGTCTGCCAAAAGAAGGATCCTCTTTTCCTATTCGACCACCGTACACCACAGGGCAGCTTGGAATGCGTTTACGTTTCTCTTTGCGTACAGCTTGCGCGTTGGCTTTTCTGGCCATTCTAGGCATCGCACCGGGTGCGTTGTTCGCCCAGAACAATAACAACAACAATAATAACAATAACAACAACCAGATGGCGGGTGTCGACATCGACGCGACGGGTGTGTTGCGTGTGATGCAAGTCGACCCGCGAATCGCGAATCAGCAAAGGATGGCAACCCTCCAGTCGACGCCTCCTGGTGAGCTTCGCACTTCGCCGATGCGCAAGGTCTCCATCAGTCGCCTTGAGCAGTTTGTTTCCAAAGAGTTGGAAGGTGGGCGAGATCTAACCGATGAGGTTTGGAGCTTGGCCGGCCTGCAGCGGCTTGAGTATGTGATCTACCTTCCTGAGACGAAGGATATCGTCATCGCCGGGCCAGCCGACCAATGGTACGCGGACGAGTCCGGGCGATTCGTCGGCCTCACCAATGGGCGTGCGACGCTCCGTTTGGATGATTTGATCGTGGCGCTCCGTGCTTTTGGTCCCGACGGAGGGGCTACGAAGTCGATCGGTTGCTCGATCGATCCGACTCCTGAAGGACTCAAACGGATGAAGCAGTACCACGCTCAGTTCGGTGGCCAAATGCCACCCGACATTCGTCCCTACGTCCTCGGAATGAAGAACGCCCTCGGAATGCAAGTGGTCTCGATCCGAGGGGTTCCCAAATCAACTCACTTCGCTCGGGTTCTGGTCGAAGCGGATTATCGGATGAAATTGATCGGCATCGGGCTTCAAGACCCGATGGTTCCGATGACGACTTGGATTCAACGATCCCGTCCCTCAGCCGGGTCGAACGCTCTTCAACGTTGGTATTTCGAGGCGGACTATTCCACTGTATCGACCAACGAAAGTGGGACGGTGATGCATCTCGCAGGACCTGGAGTCAAACTTTCCGGGGAACTCGAAGGGGTCCAAAAGGATGGGACTCGACAGCGATCCAATCGCACCGATCCTGCGAGCCAAGGGTTCACCCGAGAATTTACTGAGAAGTTCGCGCACATTGCGGATCGGATCCCGGTCTTCCACGAGATGCGAAACCTGTTCGACTTGAGCATCGCTGCAGCGTTTATTCAAGATCGAAACTTGTATGAGAAATCGGGATGGGATCTCGGAGCATTTGCGACGGAAGCAACTTTTTCGGTGAATACCGGAACCGACGTCACCCAAGTCGAAACGGCGATCAACGCTGTTTTCAAAGATCAACAACTCGTCACTCCGATCGGAGGTGGTGTCCACATCGCCGCCAAGAAACTGATCGGGGCGGATAAGATCGCCACCAATTCCGAGGTTGAACAAGAGTCGGCCAAAATGGGCGCACCGGCCGATTTGAAAGAGAATCAGTGGTGGTGGGATTGATCGCGAAGGGACAATTCACTAATACGGAACACGGGCGTTTCATGACGTCCGTGTTTTGTTTTTTTCTCATCCTATTGAGCCCTTGTCCATGAAATCCACCATCAACGGCCTTCGCTGGGCCGTGATTCTACTCGCCATCTACTGGATTGCGATCTTTATAGGGACTCACCTCCCTCCGCGCGCCATGATGCCCGTTCGAGCCAACGACAAAGTGCTCCATGCGATCGCTTACATCGGGCTTTCCTTCCTAGTCGCTTGGGCGGTTCCAACGCGCCGTCCCCATCTTTGGCGGAACGTGTTTGTCGGCGTTGCGATTTGCGTCGCCTACGCCATCGTGGATGAATTTTCTCAAATTCCCGTGGGCCGCTCGGCTGATCTCTACGACTTTATCGCCGATTGCATCGGTATCGCGATCGGAACAACGGCCTATGTTGCAATCCGATCCCTCATCCTAGCCAATGGCTGGACCCTCTTTGAATCCGAGGTCGCTGAGAACCACACGAGCTCTTTGTAAGAACCACGGAATACACGGAAAAAAGAATCTAGATAAGGAGGGAACTGAAAGAGGTATTTAGAGCAAATTGATTGCAACCAAATTCTCTTTTTTAAAACACAGAGACACGGAGGGCACAGAGTTGAAAATCGCCAACACTCTGTGTTCTCCGTGCCTCTGTGTTTTGCAAACTACTCCCTCTTTTTTCCGTGTGTTCCGTGTATTCCGTGGTTCCACCCTTGACTGATATAGCTCCAGCAAACCGGTTTTGCTACAAGCTTTCAGCATGCAGGACTATGCGATCCAACGAAGCTCACGAAAATGTTACGCTAGCAACCGTCCTTTAGAGCCAGGGGAACGGACCATTTCGGCTATTGTCCAAACTGGAAGCGAGCTCGCGCGGCGAGATTACGCGTTGGATACTTGGAACGAAGCAACCGCGAACGACTCGGGATCGTCACTCATCGACCAAACATCGGTCATCGGATGGTGGAGGACCACCATTCCCCAGAAAAAATCGAGCGGCCCCCAACTCGCCCCACCCATCGTCTTGGTCGATACGCTAAGCGCGTTGCTAGACACTCCCGGCCAAGACCCCTTGGCATACCTCCTTGCCCTCCTCCTCATTCGTCGACGGATCCTGGTCGAAGACACGGGGCTCGCAAGTCGCGACGACGAAATGATGGCACAACTCGACCTGAGGTTCCCTGCCGATGAACGAATCTTCATCGTCCCTGTCGTTACCATCCCCTCCGACCTAGCGAGCGAGCTTCAAGCGAAACTCGCCGACCTTTTATTCACGGAGGAGTAAAGGTGGATCAAATATCACAACCCGACGCGTTAGCGAGGGGCAGAACTGGCAACCACTTGGCAAATGCAAGATCTTACAGCACGCCCTTCGTGCCTCAGGGACGTGCCACCCGGCACTCTAGATATTCCCGATTAGGGGGACGTTCACTCGCGGCGCAATCCCTCGCTAACGCTTCGGGTTATGATGGCGGGACGCCCGGGCCACGAGCTGTATTTCTTTGGTTGGCTCTTTTCCTCCTTTTCGTCCCTACTGGTGCGACCTGTCTCCCCAAACGGTCCATTCCGGAACTAAAACCGACTCAGCTTTTCACGACCCCACCTACTGTCGAACAACTTGCCGAAGTCCTCAATCGTTCGAACGGCATCCACTCGTTGCAGTCGAACTCTGTATCGGTCCGGGTCAACAACGAGTTAAATTTGAGCGCCAATCTAACTTGGCTACGCTCGAAGAACTTTCGGATGACCGGAACGGTAGCGGGGTTCAAGGGATTCGATCTAGGGAGCAACGAAGAGATGTTCTGGATGAGCGTTCGCAATGGCTTATCCCCCGAACTCTTCTTTGCTAGACACGATCAGTTCGATGCCCAGGTCAATCGTCGCATCCTCCCGGTCTCTCCGGTTTGGTTGATCGAAGCGCTCGGGATCAATTCCCTCGATCCTTATCAATTGACGCAAGCTCCCGTGACCCAAGCCGATGGGACTTGGCAGTTGGTCACCAGCGTCCCCTCACCGGCGGGGATTTACACGCGAACTTTGGTGGTCGATCCCCTTTATGGGCTGACGCGCCAAGTTTATTTGCGAGACCCAACGGGAAGACTCGTCGCGAATGCGATGCAGAGCGACCATGAGTACTATAGCGCTGTGCAAACCTCGTTGCCGCACAAGGTCAAGATACAACTGATTCCAGGATTCAATGATCCACCGGTCGAGCTAGAGCTTTCGATCGGAAACTACGTCGTCAATGCGATGGCGACGGAGCCCGGTTCACAATTCGCATTCCCGAACACGAACGGTTCCCGCGCAACGAACCTCGTCGATCTTTCCAACGGAATCGCAGCCGCCGTTTCGCAACCTCAAGTGGCCCCACCCCAGACCTTTCCCCACGCCAGTTACCGCAGTGTTCCGTGGGATAGCGTTCAACAACGGTAAGGCATCATCATGTCCATTCCCAAATTAACCAACTGGACGATTCGCAAGAAGCTCTTGGTATCGATGGTGGTGCTTGGAATGGTCATCATGGTATTGGGCTATAGCAGCTTTCGAGGGGTATACGCCTATCGCGATCTGGTCGCCACGTTGGGAGAACGGGCCGTTGAGATCCCGATGACCGCGGAACTGACGCGAGGGATCGATGAACTCCGAAACGAGTATCCCACCTTAAGTCTGCGGGAGCCGATGAAGTTTCGGCTGGATCAGGATCTTGAGCGAGAGATGCGCCATCGACGATTTCGGAAGCGACTCGAGGAGGTACACAACCTCTTGGTTCGCTACCAAACCCGTCTTGAAGCCTCCGACTCTGACGAAGCTACTTTGTCGGACCGATCTGAGGAGATCGATATCGCGAACGAGATGTTCACCTTGCTCAGCGTAATCGATCGTCAGCAGCTCGGTTTGTTGAATACGCAGCACGACGGATACAAAGTCCAACAGTTGCATGAGCAACTTGCAGAGCTTTCCAATCTTGCCCATGCGTTACCTACACGGTTGGCGGACAAGATGGCCGTTTTTCGAGAAGAGGTTCGCGACCGCTATCGAACGTGGATTGTTTTGACGTGGAGTAGCGTCACCTTGGCAACCCTCATGCTCGTCGGCTTGATCGCGTATGCAAGACGCGCGGTGATTCGTCCGTTCAAAGATCTTCTTTCTGGAGCCCGTCGGGTTGCTGCAGGGGACTTCACCGTCCAGATCGGAGCGGAGAGCAAAGATGAATTGGCGGAGCTCGCCGATGCGATCAATATGGGAGTCGCGAGTTTTCTCAATATCCAACAGGACTTGCACGAACAGGTTCGCGAGCGTTCGCGAGAGGTGATTCGGAACGAACAGCTCGCGAGCGTCGGCTTTCTGGCGGCCGGCGTGGCCCATGAAATCAACAACCCTCTCGCTTCGATCGCCTGGAGCGCCGAAGCGCTCGAATCTCGGCTCCATCGCATCCTTCACACGTCCGAACCAACTGTTGCCAAAGTCCAAGAAGAACTCGCCGGCGTGGATGTCGATACTCTTCGGACCTATTTGAAGCGAATCCAAGACGAAGCGTTTCGATGCAAAGGGATCACCGAGCGACTTCTCGACTTCTCTCGACTAGGAACGATTGAGCGAAGACAATACGTCGATCTCTCGGAGCTGATCGAAGATGTCGTCGGCATGGTACGACACCTTGGGCAATCTCGCTCGAAGCAGATCCTGTTCAATCCCGGACCGACCGCAATGATGGCTTGGGCGAGCCCTCAGGAGATGAAACAGGTTGTCCTCAACCTCTTGACCAACGCGCTCGAGTCGATCGATCCGAATCAGACGAACGGAAAGGTCTCGATCACCATCGAACAACGTTCGGATCAAATCCAGTTTTCGATCGAGGACAACGGTGCCGGGATGTCAGAGGAGGTGCTTCAGCATCTGTTCGAGCCCTTCTATACGCGTCGACGGGATGGGCGAGGAACCGGGCTGGGGCTTCCGATCACCAGTCGGATCATCGCCGATCACGGGGGGCGCATCGCGGTAAAGAGTTTAGGAATTGGGGTTGGTTCGCGGTTCGTGATCTCGATACCATGCCAGCCTACGGAATCCAACACACCATCCCCTGATATCCAAACCTCGGCCCCCTGGGAGTCCCGACATGCCGCGTGATCCTCTTTCCATACTGTTTGTCGATGATGAAGCGTCGCTTCAGGAGTTGATGCGTATGGAGATTCCTCACATGGGGCATCGCGTTACCGTATGTCCGGATGGGTTGACTGCGATCGCAGCGATGGAACGAAACACGTTCGATTGCATGATCGTCGACCTCGACATGCCTCGCATGAACGGTCTGCAGGTGATCGAACGGGCCTCGAAGATGGCACCCGCGATGGATTGCGTGATCCTGACCGGAAAGCAGTCTTTAGAGTCGGCGGTTACAGCGCTAAAGTATGGCGTGATCGACTATTTGAGCAAACCTTGCAAACTCTCGGAGCTGAGCGAACTGTTCGAGCGAGTTCATGCGCGACGGGGGCTCAAACTCCATACCCTCGCATTGCAACGCTCGATGCAACCGTCGAAAGTCAAAACGGAGTTGATCGGGGACTCCGCTGAGATGAAGGTGATCGGCAAACTGGTAGCCAAGGTCGCGAAGACCAACAGCTCGGTCTTGATCCGAGGAGAAACGGGGTGCGGTAAAGAACTCGTGGCCCGTTCGGTACACGAAAACAGCTTGCGTTCCGACAAAGCTTTTGTCGCCGTGAACTGCGGAGCCCTTCCAGAACATCTTATCGAAAGCGAGTTGTTCGGTCATAAGAAAGGGGCCTTCACCGGAGCCGACACCCAACGAGACGGCTTGTTTCACGAAGCCGATGGGGGGACGATCTTCTTGGACGAAATCGGGGAGCTTCCCCTCTCCATGCAGGCGAAGCTCTTGCGCGTCCTCGAAAGTGGAGACATTCGGCGGGTCGGTGAAAACGAGGTTCATCATGTCGACGTTCGGGTTGTTTGTGCGACCCATCGAAACTTGGAGCAAATGGTTCACGATCAAACATTTCGCGAAGACTTGATGTTTCGAATCAACACCTTCGAGATCTACGTTCCTTCGTTGCGAGAGCGGGGTGAGGATGTGATGCTTTTAGCAAGACACCTTTATCTACGCCATCGGCCGGAGCATGCGAGCATCGAAGCGTTATTCGATGAAGAGACGGTCGCAGCTTTCAACCAACACCCGTGGCCGGGGAATGTTCGCGAGCTTGCAAACGTCGTCGAGTATGCAACGATCCTATGCGACCATCCTCCGATTTGTTTGAAGCATCTGCCAAAACATTTTTGCGACAAGCAGATGAAGCGAGAAGCGCGCGCGAGTGTTGCAGTTGCACCTTTGACACTTCGCGATATGGAGGTTCTCGCGGTTCAGGAAGCCATCGATCGGCACAACGGCAACAAACCCGCCGCCGCCGAAGAACTCGGTATCAGCCTCAAAACACTCTACAACAAACTCAACCAAGCCGAACCGAGTAGAAAATCGGCGTAGAGGAGGGGGCGAGGGAGTTTCAACGCAGAGACGCAGAGACGCAGAGACGCAGAGACGCAGAGACGCAGAGACGCGGAGACGCGGAGACGCAGGCACAACGGTTTTCTTCTCTGCGTCCCGGCGCCTCTGCGTCCCTGCGTTTCATTCTCTTGACAGTGTCGTAGGGTGTGTGAAGTGGTCGCTGCTCCCATCTCAGATCCAGATGGCATACCTACCATCGTCTACGCGACGAGCAACATTACTCCTTCCTCCGCAACACACGAATCCGATGCGCTTCGCTATCTCCGATGAGAATCGATTGGTCTCGATCGACATAGATTCCATGCAACCGTGCTAAGCGGCATTGGAGCGGATCGCCGGTCGGGCCG
The DNA here is from genome assembly GCA_964394065.1 of uncultured Pirellula sp. Taxonomy (GTDB): domain Bacteria; phylum Planctomycetota; class Planctomycetia; order Pirellulales; family Pirellulaceae; genus JBKCUI01. Next base: position 11,085 of record CAYMXM010000088.1, read on the forward strand.
TCCCCTTTCTCTCCGGTTCCGACCATCAGCTCGAGCACCCCATCCTTGGCCCGAATGCGACGAACCGAATGGCTTTCCGTATCGGCCAACCACACATCCCCATTCCCATCGATCGCGATCCCTTTCGGCCCTTTTAAATTTGCCTGAAGGGCTAGTCCGCCGTTCCCTTCAAAACCACTTTTCCCTGTCCCTGCGATGTGATGGATCTTGTTCGTCTTGAGATCGAGTTTGAAAACTTGATTCCCTTCGCGCGTCGCTAGCCAAATGTTTCCTTCCGAATCGAAGTCCAACGAACGTGGACCGTTGAGAGGAGTTCCTGCGATCGGGCTCCCGTCGGGAGTGGGGCCAGGCTTCCCGGTTCCGGCGAACGTGGAAATGGTACCGGTCTTTCTATCGATCCTACGTATTACGTGGTTGCCGATATCGCAGATAAAGAGGTCTCCCGATGGAGAAAACTGGATGCTGTGAGGTTGTTTGAGCTGCGCTTCTTTCGCGGCTCCTCCATCCCCTGAGTATCCAGCGGTTCCCGTTCCTGCGATGGTGGAGATCACCCCGGTTTTCATCTCGATTCGGCGAACCGCGTGATTCCCCATATCGACGATGTAAAGATCCCCTTCCTTGTCGAAGCGAATCTCATGGGGTCGGTGGAAGGTCGCTTGAATCGCAGGGCCTTCGTCCCCCGAGTATCCGACCTCCCCTGTACCGGCGACGGTGACCATCCGTCCATCGGGAAGAATTTTGCGGATTCGCTGTCCGGTGAACTCGCAAAACCAGATCGCATCATCGGGACCTCGGATCACTCCGAAGGGATCGTTGATCTGCGCCGAGATTGCAGGCCCACCATCCCCTTCGAACCCCGCGACTCCCGTCCCCGCGATGTTCTCGATTATCCAGCCTTCTTTCTTTGGACCCTCGAACCCCAGGAGGAAAGTTCGCTGCGAGAGAGTCAACGATAGACACATCACAAAAAAAGCAGTGAGGAATTGGAGGTGGTTCATGGTGCCGATTGTGGAAGTCGTAAGGAATGAGAGGCAACGCTGCGAAGCATATTGGTGAAGGTCGATGTCGTCCGATGCGTAGCGGCGGCGCATAGTAACGAAAGGGCGCGAGCCCTCCATCATAACAATCGGAGGAGGTTTGAGGGATGCGGGGCTGAACTCGTAGGGTGTGTGAAGCGGTCGCGTTTCCATTCCAGATTCGGTCGGCACTCCTAAATACGTCTCTGTCTCAATCAACGTAGCGTTTCGAAGCGACCGCGCAACACACCGTGGAGTGCGGCGTACCTTGCCGATGCCAACTACACTTCCAGTGTGTTCCGTGCGGTGTGTTCCGTGGTCGCTTGGGGTGCGAAGGTGATTGCAATAGAGACGAGGATTGGTTCGCTATCTCGATCTACGATGGGAGCAGCGACCACACACCCTACGACTGGCCTGACGCATCGGCGCGAATTATAAGGTATTTGGGTAGTTTGGCCGACGCGTTAGCGAGGCCCGAAAATCACAACCCGTGGCGTAAGCGAGGGATAGCGCTGGCAAC
>CAYMXM010000089.1:0-12585 GCA_964394065.1 uncultured Pirellula sp.
GACGAGCCCCGGTCGGACAAGAAGCGAATCAGAGAACAAAACTTGCGCAAACCCAATTCCTTAACAGATGCGTCTGAGACTGGAAACTATTAGTCGATGTTCCATAGAAGAGTATCGATCATGACCTTGAAGTAAGGGCATTCTCCTAGGTAGCTTACCTCGCTATGTGTATTCCCGATCGCGGGGCCGCAGTCGTACTGTTTCACCGATAGGGGTGGTTCGCGGTTGGCATCTCCACCGGCAAGTACAAACGTAGTTCGGGAGTCTGCTAGTCCCCCGAAACCGGCAAAGCCACCTGCGATTGGTCTGGTGAGTCGATCGATGAAACGAAATCGTCGCAACACGGGATCCTTTGAGTTGAACATGTTGACAAAGTGCGAAACATTGTCGAGGGCATGTCGGTGTCGCCCGCCACGCTCGATCCATTGCTTGTCGATCGCGGGGGCGATGAGTCCCACACGATAAGAAGTTCCTTTCGGTTCCAAGATCTCTCCGGCCGAAGAGAGCCCCGGGACTCTCCCTCCTGCGTCCAGGTGCAGTCCGCCGGTTGCAGCTTTGGCGCCGAGTGAGAAAGCTAACAAACTAACGCGGGACTGGACTCGCAGCCTATTCAACAACCAAGCGACATAGAGGGACTGATCTTCGGCCGACTCGGCGTTTTCATTAACATCCTTGAGAGGTCTTCCGTCTCGTTGGCTAGGCCAAGACAGGAGAATAAGGCGATAGTCCTCTTTCGCTCTCTTCTTGAAATGGGCATCGATAATGCGAACGCGATTCAACGTGTTGTTTCGCTCCATGAAGTTCCCGTGAATATAGAGGATCGTCAACTTGTCCTCGATCACACCATCTTTCATTCCAATCGCGGTATCGATATCCGAACGAACCCACTGGCATCCACTCCAAGCGTTGACCTCGAAACCCGGATTCTGCTGATTGATCGCGCAGAACTGGCTTGGAAGATGCCGAGTCGAAACCTCATAGATCTCGGATTGAACCGAACAAGAAACGTCACATCCTGAACCAAGCTCCGACGCAATCCCATGACTTGTGCAAAAAACAAAAGCGGATAGCACGAGCCCGATACGGTGAGTAAATGACATGGGGTTCATGATGATTCTAAAGTTGGAAGGGAGGGGAAAAGGATGTCATTCTTCTCGTACTCGAATCCTCGAGTACGAGTACCGCTGCGCTGAGTACGAGTACGAGCTTTTTGTGGGGAGCTGGGAACTGTTTTAACTCTACCCCCTGAACACGAGAATGACCGTTAGGAAATCTGTAATAAATTCGAAAATTCCGCCGGACGAATTTGCATTGGAGTCGGAGTGACGTAGAGTTGTTCGCTTTTTCGTGCCCTCGTGGGTCACATCAAATTTAAAGGATAATGGAATGAAGAAATTCACACTTTTAGCTGCTATCTCCATGATGGCATTTGCAGGATGCACCTGTGGTGGCCAAGGTTGGCGTCCTAATATCTTGGGTCGATTGCACGATCGCGTTTACGGAGTGAGCAATGTCGGAGCTCCTTGCGATGCGACCTGTGCTCCCGTCGCTCATGCGCCGATTGCGTACGGCACACCTGATTGCGCAACGTGCGGGACGGGAGTCGTGTCCAGTTATGGCGGTTATGAGGGGGACTACTATGGTAGTTCCATCAGCGAACAACCCTACTCGATCGGTGCTCCTCCCCAAACCTACGCACCGACTCCTCCCGAGAATGTCCGTCCAAGGCCTGCGCAATAGCCCTGCTCTATGGATACGAGCCCGGTTGCGGTAAACTAATAAGTCGACGAGGCGTTCTCGTCGATGGTTCTGGCCATCGGAGGTCCAGACACTCGCTAGGTTTGCCACGCCATGAATACCGCAACTACGATGGATCTGCAGTCCGCATTGCAGAAGTTCGGGCTGAGCGAGTTCCGCAAAGGACAACGCGAGGTCATCGATCATGTCATCGCGGGAAACGATTGCCTTTGCGTCATGCCCACCGGTGGTGGGAAGAGTCTCTGCTACCAGCTTCCGAGCATCGTGCGGAATGGATTGACGATCGTCATATCCCCACTCATCGCATTGATGAAAGACCAAGTCGATACGTTGGTCAAACGGGGAATCTCCGCAACGCTGATCAATAGCACCCTATCTCCTTCTGAGCAAAACCACCGCCTGGAACGGGTCGCCGGCGGTCACTACAACCTGCTCTATGTTGCGCCGGAACGTTTGCGCAATCCGAACTTCCTCGATGCCATTCGATCGACTCCCGTTCAGCTGTTGGCGATCGACGAAGCGCACTGCATCAGCGAGTGGGGGCACGATTTTCGTCCCGACTATCAGCGGGTCGGTCGATTTCGTGAAGCCCTTGGAGGAATCCAAACCATCGCCTTGACCGCCACCGCAACACCGCGCGTCCGTCAAGACATCGTCGATTCTCTCAAACTCAAAGTCGCAAAGCACTTCATCACAGGGTTTGCACGGGACAACCTTTTCTTCGGAGTCGTCCAAACCCACAGCGATCGCGAGAAGGATAAAAATCTTTTAGATTTCCTCGACACATCCCCTGGTGGTGGAATCATCTATGCTGCGACGAGGAAGCGTTGCGAGACCTTGGTAGAGATGATCTCCAAAGAGAAAAAAATCAGCGTCGGCGCTTATCACGCAGGACTTGTGCCAGAGCAGCGCAAACTCATCCAAGACCAATTCATGCGTGGGGAACTCGAAACGATCGTTGCGACCAACGCATTCGGTATGGGGATCGACAAGCGAGATCTGCGCTATGTGGTTCACTACAACATGCCGGGCACGATCGAAGCCTACTACCAGGAAGCCGGACGGGCTGGCCGAGACGGACAATCCTCCCAATGCGTTCTTCTGTATAGTCCGCAAGATCGATACATCCAAGAGTTCTTTATCGAGAACGCGAACCCCTCCAAAGAGATCTTGAAGTCAGTTTATGAGTTCTTGCACGATCGCAACGAAGATCCAATCGAACTGACCGCTGAGCAGATTCGGGAGCTGATGAATGCTCCGACGACTTCGGAAGCGATCAACTCCGCGTTGCAGGTACTCGGACGGACCGAAGTCTTAGAGCGTCTGGAAGTGGCAGGTGGGCTCGCGATGGTGCGCATCGATAGCAAGCTGCCGACATTGGTCGACCTCCTTCCCAAAGAGGCTACCGTCAAGAGAAGCGTTTTGAGAGGGGTCGAGAAGGCGATCGGGGATCGACGTGAGGAAGCGGTCTATGTCAATCCACGTTGGTTGATGAAACAGCTCGGCATGGAACGAGATGCTCTCTCTCGCTACTTGCGAGAGTTGACCAGCCTCCCCGGTTTCGAGTACGTTCCCCCCTTCCGTGGGAGGGCGATTCACTTTCGCAAGCATGGAGTCCCGTTCGATCAGCTGAAAATCGACCATGCTACGTTGGAAGCCCGCAAGCGATCCGACTATGAGAAGCTCGATCAGATGGTGAGCTTTGCGCAAAATCGCGGATGTCGACAACGTGCGATCCTTCATTACTTCGGCGACATCTCCGCGAGCAACTGCACGATCTGCGACCGTTGCCAAGGAAAAGCAGGATGGCCTCGAATTCCTGAGGAGCGAAAAGCGATAAGAGAGGAGCGAGCGGAACAGGAACACGTTGCGAACGCTGTCGCTCCGGCGATCGCTTCCCCTTCGGACGCGATCGAAGAAATCGCTCCCACTCCGACGAAACGGGCTCCGAAGAAGGTGGCGTCAGAAAGTAGTCCGTTGGCATCGGTCGAGTACCGGAGTACGGAGCTTGAAGCGGCTCGTGTTGCGGTAAAGAAGTTGCTTGCAGCCATTGAACGGACCCATGGTTACTTGAGCAAGACCATCCTTGCCCAGTTCTTCTCCGGGGTAGACAACCGAGCTATCCAGGGGCTCCGTCTGCAGCGGCTTCCGGAATATGGAATGCTTCAACACTGGAAGAAAACGCATGTCGCATCCTTTTTAGAGGCCCTCTTAGAGGCTTCGATTCTGATTCAAAACGAGCTGCGCGCGGGGAAAGCAACGCTGACCGTAAGCCCCTTTGGGTTGGAGTGTATGCATGGGATAGCCGCGATTCCTAACGAGGTTCTTACTCTGTTCTGTAAAAACGAAGGAAGCCCTGGTGGGACCACAACAGTCCCCACACCGCCGAGCCTCTCCTCCCAAGAACGTGCCCCGAGCGTCGCTTCTCCAGAACGTGCTCCGAGCCTTTCCTCCCAAGAACGCGGCCCGGGCGTCTCGCCCGGAGTTGCGAAGGCTCCTCCGAGCGAGACGCCCGGGCCACACCATGATGAGTTACCGACACCGAGCATTGCGGATGCTGCGGCGGTGCGCGATCCGATGGTGGGGACGGTTCAAGATTGGCAATGGTCCCTTCGACTGGCGCAACATGGATATCGGTTGGGAGAGATTGCGTTGATTCGTGGGAAGCAACCCGATCAAATCCTCGGTGATCTCTGTTCCGCTTTGGAGGCGGGTAGCAAAGTATCGATCGAGCAGCTCTTCGATAGACGAACGCAGATCGCCATCCGCGATGTCGCGAGAACGGAACCGTCGACGGAACCACCCCTAGCCTTCGCCTCATTCCCCCGGTTATGGGAATTTGCAAAACGGTGGAACGGATCCGTTTGAACTTGGCCGTCCGATCGGGGCTCACCCAGGTCGGACGCCGCTTTGGCGCCCTAGGACGCACCGCGCTTTTAGATCTCCGCTCCCCTCGCCCCTTTTAGGGGAGAGGGGTTGAAGTGCGAGAAACTTGGCCATCTACTCTAACACTCCTACCCCTCACCCAACACCGTTAAGCATTTTTTGAATGAAACGCAGGGACGCGGAGGCGCAGGGACGCAGAGAGAAGTTGCACTAAGAGAAGTTTAAATCTCCGCGACTCTGCGCCTCCGCGTCTCTGCGTTGAATTTAGCTAACCGTTGAAAGCGTAGAAACAACTCGGGGTGATCTGGTATGAAAGTCGTCACCGGAGGGTTCGCGCTTTGCCACTCCCATTGATTTTTCCCGCGAAAAATACTTAACGGCGTTGCCCCTCACCCCCGGCCCCTCTCCGCGAAGCGGGGCGAGGGGAGCAGAGTTCTAAATCGCGGCGCGTCCTAGAGCGCCAAAGTGGTGTCCGACGAGGACGAGCCCTGATATCTACAATCCCAACCAACTCTTCCATCGAGCTTCTTGTTCGTCCGTCGGTTCCTTTACCCTTTGGAGCGTCCAGGTTTTCTCGGGGGTTTCACCGAGCTTGACTTTGATCGTTTGAAGCTTCCCGCGGCGGGCAATTAAAAACTCTACGGCGTCTCCTGCGTGATACATATCGAGCCTTTCCTTCCATCCCTCGGAAGCAACGCGATAGTTTTCTAGGGCAATGATTTCATCCCCCACGTTTAGCCCCGATTCGGCACCAGGGCTTCCGGAAAGGACTTTGTCGATCGTCGCTTTTCCTTGTTGATTCGAAACTTCAACCCCTAGATAAGGGCTCGATCGCTTCTCCTCTTCCCCTGTTTCTTCCGATTTGGGAGCCTCCTTGGGTTTCCATTCCAAACCGTACCAATCGAGCAGCTTGGAATAGTCGAGTTCATTGGTCGAGTCGATTCCCTGTTGAAACCAGTTCCCAAGATCGGTTCCTGCGATCTCGTTGGTGATTCGAATCACATCGTCTGTTGTGTAACCACTTTCTCGATGTTCTTTCCAAAGGTGGCGCATCACGTCGTCGAGAGAGCGCTCGCCGTTGGTTGCAATGCGTATTTCGGTGTCGAGAAGAAGCGCGATCAAGCTTCCTTTGGTGTAGTAGCTAATGCGACTGTTGGGAGCGTTTTCATCGGGGCGATAGAATTTGACCCAGGTATCAAAGCTGCTCTCGGCGAGCGACTGAACATGTCGACCGGCGCTGTTTTGTACTCCGGAAATTGTCTTGCTGATGCGAGCAAGGTATTCCTTCGGTGTTCCCAGGCCACTCCGAACGAGCATCAAATCATCGTAGTAGCTCGTCACACCTTCTGCGACCCAAAGCTCGCGCGTGTACTGTTCATTCTCGTAGTCGTAAGTCGTTAAAACCTTAGGGCGAAGCCGCCGCACATTCCAGGTATGGAAGAATTCGTGGGAAACGAGTCCGAGCCAATCGAGATACTTCGGACGTTGGCGCATCGTCCAACGACTCGTCATAAGGACCGTGCTGTTGTCGTGCTCCAATCCTCCCCCTGTCTCGGTGGCCAAGTTGAGAAACCAATACTCTTGGTAAGGAACCTCTTTCCAAAAGGCTTGCTCCGCCTCGACGATCTTCTGGACGTCTTCCGCGGCTTTCTTGGTATTCCAAAGTCCGTCCGTTCCGATGGTCGCAAGGTGGTGTTTGGCCCCCCCTGCTTCGAACGATTGGATATCGATATCTCCGATCAAAATCGGCCCGTCGACCAGCTCGTCGAAGTTCGATGCAACCCGAAGCCACTCGTCGTTGTCTACCTTGGCGAGGCTCGTGGCGATCCGAGGCCAGCTTGGAAGGGCATCCAGGCGAACAAGGTGTTTTCGTTCGAGGGTGTCGGTACGTGTGATAAAGGTTGCAGCGCCGGTCAAAAATGCGAAATCTTTCTCAACCCAATTGCTTCGAACACCCATCTCCCGGCAATACAGCGTGTAGCGAACCGTGACGTCGGTGAGTCCTTTCGTCGAAACAGTCCAGCGATTCTTCGACTTCTTTTGGATCTCGATCGGTTCATTCCCGATGTTGCGTGCTTCGATCGTCTCGACTTGGCGCGCGTACTCTCGGATCAAATAGCTACCGGGGGTCCATACTGGCATCATCAACTCTAGCTGCTCAGCCCCCTCGACCGGGAAGGTCGCTTCGATGTCGACGCGGTGCGTCTCGGCTTGCCGAAAGGAAATGCGATACTGAATTGGAACCGCATCTGAATCTGAACTAAGCACAGCAAAACTCTCTTCCGTAACGAGGGTCACCCAAACCCCGATCAAGACTACCGACACGATTCGAGGAAGCAACATGGTGATCTATTGGGATAGAAGCGATGAAGGGGACGATAAATGGAGGAGGGTATAGTATACAAGCCTGAGGTCAAAACCGCTAAGTTAAGCCTTTCGAAAGCATCCTACGGGTGGCACGCTCAGAGCGGAGCGATGGGCGTGAATGACCATAGATTCTAAGGGTGGAAACCTTCTTCACGCCCTTCGTTCCTCAGGGACGTGCCACCCTCCGGGCTAAGAGGATACGAAGCATCCGATTTCCTCTCGGGGACCTCTGCGAACCTCCGCGTCCCCTGCGGTTAAATGGAATAAATCCAGACTCTCAAAATTTCGTGTCCTCCCAACCTTTTGACAACCTTGCCTTGCGCCCTTCCGCAAATATTCGCCGTCTCTCCACGACGGGCGACGAATTTGCTTGACACGGGTAATTCGCACCCTCAGAATTAACGGTAGCTCTTGGCTCAATCCTCTCTAAAGACCTATTGCTACGCCAAATCTCTGATCGGTTTTGGCGTAGATCTCCTCTTCTACCGTTTTTTCTTTTTTCTTTAGTTTTAATGAGGCTACTTATGAAACAATCGTTTCACCAAGGTCAGGAAGGGAGATTCATCTCTCGCAAAGCGTTCACACTAGTCGAATTGCTGGTTGTGATTGCGATCATCGGGATTCTGGTCGGGCTGCTGTTACCAGCCGTGCAAGCAGCTCGGGAAGCCGCGCGGCGCATGCAGTGCACCAACAATTTGAAACAGCTCGGGCTCGCTCTTCACAACTACCATGACGCTAATAACATGCTTCCCTCGGGAGGTATAAAAAGCCGGGTTCAACCAGGAGGGATCGTCGATTATCCAATGGGATGGCCTCCTCGTATCTTCCCATACTTCGAACAGGGAAACCGACTCGATGCAATGGATGCGATCGCTCCCAGTTTTATGGTAACTAGGACTCCTTACCGATCTGGGGCCATTGCAGGCAACCCTCTATTCGGACCGGTTCCGACCCTCTCTTGCCCTTCGTCACCTTTGGGAAACACCTCCTCCGATATGGTCGCCGACGCCAATTACCCTTACAAGAATGTTCAAGGTGCGCTTCACTACCGTGGAGTTGGAGGATCCATCAACGTGGATCTTGTGAACGGAAACGCATCTCGCCCCCACAGCAAATCGGGTATCTTCCACCCCTATGGCAAGGTTCGATTGACCGACATCAAGGACGGAACTTCCAACACCCTGATGCTCGGTGAGACCTCAAAGAGCCTGGGCTGGACTACCGCGATGAAGACCGGCTTTGGCGGTCTTCAGTCTTGGACCTGGGGGTTCTACTACTATGCAGACAACGATTGGTTAACGATCGATCACAAAACGGTTCAGTGGCCGATCAACTACCGAGGTGTTTTCACCACCAATGCAACCCCCTTCACAAGCCATCATACCGGCGGGGCTCAGTTCGCCCGAGGGGATGGGAGCGTTGGATTCCTTTCCGAAGGGATCGAGCTAAGTATTCTTCAGGCTCTAGCGACCAAGAACAATGGCGAAGTAACCTCCGTCGATTGGTAACCTTTGAAGGGTTCAATTGATCGCACGTAACACGTTTCATACGCGATTCACCAAGGGGGTGAATCGCGTGAAGTACGACCTTTCAAGGAATTGAGAATGTTTAAAGTTCGACCTGGAGTCGCGATCTGTTTCGCGTTGATCTCGTTAGCACTCACCGGATGCGGTGGTCCTCCAAGTGGTAAGCTAAGTGGCAAGGTAACCTACAAGGATGAACCCGTCAGTGGTGGTTCTGTAACCTTGGTTCCCAAAACGGAAGGAAATCCCTACGCATACGCTGAGACGGGGGCCGACGGCAGCTACATCGCGAAAACGGACGACTATGGGACCAAGATTCCAGTAGGAAAGTATCAGGTCTTAATTACCGCCGTCAAAGATCACGGCACAGATAAGCCCGCAGAGCTTCTCTTGCCGCTGAAGTACTCGAGTGAGAAGTCCGGCCTAGAGGTCACGATCGAAAAAGGAGACAACGTCGAGAATTTCGATCTAAAGCCGTAGGGTAGATTAACCGCAGAGGACGCGGTGGGACGCAGTGTGAAAACCGAAATAGTTAGCTATCAGCTCCCCTCGCCCAATGTAGAACGGAATTCATTCCGTTAACCGCCGTCTCTAGCTCCTGCCCCCAATGCACGCATTGCAACCCTCCAACTCAGGGCCACCAAAGCCCCCGCAGGTAGCGAGAGGCTCTCGACGCCAACGTGGCACTTCAGGAGCCCTGAGGTGGAAGCCGGCTCACTGTGCTGATGGCGGCTTTGATTGGACGCGTTGTTTAACGGAATGAATTCCGTTCTACATTGGGGGCATCTTCCTTCGAAGCCTGATATACTACAGATTCGTTATCCACGTCCCCTTATCTGCGAGGAACTCAACATGCCCGTTGAGGAGAATACGCCGTACCTCTTCGATCTCGATAATGAACCGACCGGGCCCTGCTTCGAAGAGGAACTGGAGCCGGATACGGAAGAGTGTGATTTTGATGTCGCACCCTCCCCCGTCCAAAAGGTCGATCCCGAAGATCGGACTTCTTATCTTCAACTCGCGCTGGTCGGTGGCGTTGGACCCCGAACGATGGCAAACCTCATCGATCACTTTGGCTCTCCTTCTGAGGCGGCACAAGCGACCCTCGAACAACTTGGGAAGGTCGTTGGCATCGGTCCTAAAACGGCATGCCTCATCCGAGACGGAATGAAAAGCGATCTTCTGGAAAAAGTTCGCGAACATTGCGATTCCCACCGGGTTCGCATGTTGATTCCAGGGGATGATTCCTTTCCTCGATTGCTCTTAGAACTGGAGGATCCACCTCTTCTGCTCTTTGTTCGAGGAGAATTCCAAAAAAGCGATTCTCTAGCGATCGGCATGGTGGGGACTAGGCATTGCACTTCGTATGGTTCGACGATGGCGAGTCGGCTTGCGAAGGGGCTCGCGCGAAGTGGGTTAACAATTGTCAGTGGTCTCGCTCGAGGGATCGACGCGATTTGCCATCGCGGTGCGATCGAAGCGGGAGGAAGGACCATTGCCGTATTGGGGAGTAGCGTGACCGAGATCTATCCCCCCGAACATGAAGAGTTGAGCGAGCAGATCCTCGATTGCGGCCTTTTGATCAGCGAAACCCATCCCTTCTCTAAGCCCAAAGCGGGAGTCTTCCCGCAAAGGAATCGGATCATCAGCGGACTGAGTCTCGGTGTCGTCGTCGTGGAAGCAGCGGAACGTTCTGGATCGTTGATCACCGCGAGGCATGCGGGGGAGCAAGGAAGAGATGTGTTTGCCATTCCTGGAGCGGTCACGTCTCGCATGTCGCGAGGGTGCAATCGATTGATTCGGGATGGAGCCATCCTGGTGCAAGACGCACAATGCGTCCTAGAACATCTCGGCCCCCTCGTCGAACAAATCGAGTTGGACGGAGGGGACAAGGTGTCCCATCCCGCCGAGTTGCAGCTTAATGAGATTGAAAACGCCATTCTTCAATGTATCGATACGGTTGCCACCGATATCGACTCTGTCGTTGTAAAATCAGGATTACCAGTCTCGCGCGTCCTCAGTACACTGAGCGTCTTACAAATGAAAGGACTGATTAAACGCCCATCAGGAAGAACCGTTTCTCGATAGCGGAAAGGACCGTATGAAGTTTGCAATTGTTGGTACCGGAGCCTTGGGAGGTTTCTATGGCGGACTCCTGGCGAAACAAGGAGAGGAAGTCCATTTCCTCTTGAATTCTGATGTAGACTTCGTTCGTGAATATGGGTTGCGGGTTGACAGCAAGCTCGGGGATTTTCACATTCCCAACGTCAACGCTTATTCTAGCGTAGAAGAGATGCCCAAATCCGACTGCATCATTGTCGCTTTGAAAAGCACCCAAAACCATTTGCTAGAAAAGCTCATCCCCCCCTTGATGCACCAAGATTCCGTCGTCCTGGTCCTACAAAATGGATTGCATGTCGAACAGCGAGCCCGCGAAGTCGCAGGGGAAGGACGGGTGGCGGGGGGCTGTTGCTTCCTATGCTCGAACAAGGTGGGGCCTGGTCACATCAAGCATCTGGACTACGGTCGGATCCTGATGGGTCCTTATCACGGGATGAACGATGATGAAGCGGGCCCCAGTATGGAGGTGCTAAATTCGATTTGTGCGAAGTTTCAACAAACCGGTCTCGACTGCGCTACCACCCCGAGTCTCTCCCTGGCACGTTGGCGGAAACTGATGTGGAACATCCCCTTCAATGGCCTTTCGGTTGTTCTCAACTCCAGCACCGATAGCTTGATGCGACACCCTTATTCCCGTGCATTGGCCGAGTCGGTAATGCAAGAGGTCCGAGACACCGCGCTGGCTTGCGGGCACGAGATCGAGCAAGAGTTCGTTACCTACATGATGGAACATACCGATGAGATGGTTCCCTACGACAGCTCCATGCGATTGGATTTCCTCGCAGGCCGACCGATCGAAGTGGAAGCGATCTACGGGAATGCCCTTCGCGCGGCGGCTCGTAAACAAGTCAATGCACCTCAGATCCACATGCTGTACCGACAGCTGCATTATCTCGCCGATAAGCGTTAAGAGTAATTTACATCTATGCGATTCCCTATTTATTGGAAAAAAGTCCACAACGCGTCGCAGACTCTCTCGGCTCGTGGTTGGTCGGACACGAGCTTGGAGGAAGCGACGCAACGAGCCGAAGAACGCCTCGCTCGCATCGTCGCATGGTTCAAGTCGGATCGACGTGACAAAGATCTGGATCGTTATCACTACGTAATGGACGACAATATATGCGAAGCAGTTGTCGACCGAATCGCAGATTCGAACGGTGAAGAAGTCGCTGTCATCTCGCGCAACGCTTACGGATCCTTGGTGATGAATGCCGTGAATGTGATGATGATCGACATTGATGTCGAGTTCGGAGGGAACACAGGTTTGTTCGGTTTTCTCGCGCGGCTCCTGGGATCGAAGCAGCATTCCCCAGAGGAGATCGAGGCCTTGGAGGTTGAGAAGATCCGCAAATGGCAATCGGAGCATCCCGACTTTACCTTTCGGGTCTATCGAACAGCGGCTGGACTAAGGGCCTTTGTGGTCAATCGACTTTTCCCGACGGTCGATCGGTCGGTTCTCGAAATCATGGAAAGCCTCCATAGCGATACGTTATATCGAGACCTTTGCATTTCGCAGAAATGCTTCCGAGCTAGATTGACACCGAAGCCTTGGCGAGTCGGTATGTCCTCTCCTCTGGATCGATTCCCGTTTGAGACCGAGGTGGAAGAGAAAAGGTTTCAAGCTTGGTTCGACGAGTACACGGCGAAGTGCAAGAACTACGCCGTCTGTCGATTCGTCGACCAAATCGGTCTCGCCTCACCTCATCCCACCGCAGCGCAGCTAATCGACTTTCACGACAAAATCTGCTGCAAGCAAGATCGCCCATTGGCGTAGGGTGTGTGAAGTGGTCGCCGTTCCATCTCAGATCGAGATAGCGAGTCAATCATCATTTCAATTGCAATCACCTCCGCACCCAATGCGACCACGGAACACACCATCCCAGGCTTGAGGGGTGAGGCTTCGAGCTAAGAGGGTGCGAAGCGTCCGATA
>CAYMXM010000090.1:0-12522 GCA_964394065.1 uncultured Pirellula sp.
ACTACACTCCCGGTGTGTTCCATGGCCGCTTTGGGTGCGAAAGGTAATTGCAATAAAAACGAGGATTGACTCGCCAGCTCGTTCTGAGCTGGAAGCGGCGGCCACTTCACACACCCTACGACTACGCCCACCCTCGAAACAATGTCACAATTGGTGCGAATTTTGCAGATTGATGCACCGGTATTGAATTGCGGTACCCGCAGCTTGGATGAGGTCCATCTAGAATTGTCCGAGGTAGTATCGCCGTACACCACTTGTTTGTCCCATTCCTGAACTCCCGAGGCGGATCGAATGCAACGTACTTTTTTTACAACTCTTGCCGCGTTGGCGGCATGTACCTCGTTAAACGCGGCGACCGTCGCCCAGGAAGCGTCGCGGCCACCAAATATCATCGTGTTATTGTCAGACGACTTGGGGTATGCCGACGTCGGTTTCCATGGCGTCAAAGACATCGCTACACCCAACCTTGACTCTTTGGCAGCTGGCGGAACCCGGTTTACCAACGCTTACGTTTCGGGGCCGTATTGCAGCCCGACTCGAGCTGGTTTCATCACCGGGCAGTATCAGAACCGGTTCGGCCACGAGTTCAATCCGACGGGGCAACAAGGGTTGCCTAGAAGTGAAACCACTATAGCCGATCGTTTAAAAGAAGCTGGCTACCACACCGGGTTGATCGGCAAGTGGCACTTAGGGGCCCAGCCGAACCGGCAACCTTTGCAGCGGGGGTTTGATGAATTCTTTGGTTTTCTCGGTGGGGCAAATCCCTATTTCGTGGCCGAATCGGAGAACATCTATCGCGGCGAATCGCCGGTTACGGAAACCGAGTACCTAACCGATGCCTTTGGACGCGAGGCTGCCGATTTCATCAAACGGAACGAGCAAAAGCCGTTCTTCTTATACTTAGCGTTCAACGCGGTTCACACACCGCTGCAAGCTCCCGATGACCGGCTTGCCAAGTTCGCTTCCATCAAGGATAAGCAGCGCCAAACCTATGCAGCGATGCTAACGGCATTGGACGACGCTGTCGGTCGCGTTCTGGATTCATTGCGGCAACACAACCTAGAAGAAAACACGTTGGTCTTTTTTTTCAACGATAACGGCGGGCCGACAATGCCGACGACCACGATCAATGGTGCCGACAACACACCACTGCGAGGATCCAAGCGAACCACTTTGGAAGGGGGAGTCCGGGTGCCATTTGTGGTTCAATGGAAAGGAAAGTTGCCCGGCGGCAAGGTCTACGACAAACCGGTGATTCAGCTCGATATCCTTCCCACGGCCCTGGCCGCGGCAGGGGTTCAAACGAAACCGGAATGGAAATTGGACGGAGTTAACCTACTGCCCTATCTGCAGGGGGAGCAAGAAGGAACGCCGCATGAAGCTCTTTACTGGAGGCTCGGCCCCCAAAGGGCCATTCGCAAAGGGGACTGGAAGTTGGTGCAGTATGATGTGAAAGTCGATTTGTCACCAGAACAAGCGAGGCAATTACCTCGCAACGCTTGGCCGGAAGTGACCGAAACTCGGCTCTATAATTTGGCCGATGATATTGGAGAGACCCAGGATTTAGCCCAGAAGCACCCCGAAAAACTTGCGGAATTAGAAGCTCAGTGGAAGACATGGGCCAAAGAGCTCGCGGAACCTCGCTGGGGCCCCACGCCACAAGGCCCACAACCGGCAGCCGCCAACTCACGATAACTAGGGACTCTTCTCTCATCGGGCTTGATTGGGGGGCGCGAAGCGTCCCCCCACCACAACCCGACGCGTTAGCGAGGGACTGCACTGGCAACCACGGGTCGGTTTTCTCCGTTCCATTGATCCCAGATCGCTTGCAATTCCTTGACGAGATCTGCATGGTCTTTGGAAAGGTCCTTATTCTCACCAATGTCCTTCTGAAGATTGAAGAGCTGCGTTTCCTCTCCTCGCTCAGGCTGCCATGGAAGGGATGAGACAGGACTCGAAGCGACGATGGTTCCTTGGGGTTGTGCGTTTAAAAAATCCTCCCAGCTGGCACCTCCTTTGCAGTCGCATTGCCAATGTGAAGAATCAAGTTTCAAATAGTTCCGCTCTTGCATTCAACCATCGAAAGATCTCAGTACCGTGGATAGGCTTCAACCGACGCGCCGTTGGCTCGCATTTCAGCAGCTTTCACTATCGTGTAACCGGACAGGTTTACTCTTGCTCAGTCGATTGTCGTTTCTTACGTGTGGCCTGTGGTTGCTTGCCGTCTGCGGTGCTAGAGCGGACGAGTTGAATGAGGCGAACAAGTCCCCTCAACCGCAACGGCCAAATGTGCTGTTCATCGCATTCGATGATCTAAACGATTGGATCGGATCCCTGGGAGGACATCCCCAAACATTGACGCCGAATCTCGATCGACTGGCGAAGTCGGGGGTGCTGTTTACCAACGCACACTGCGCAGCGGCCTCCTGCAATCCGTCTCGTACTGCGATCTTTACTGGGTTGTCACCGCACCGTTCCGGGATCTACGCCAACAACCAGCCGATGCGTCAACTCCTGCCCGATACCGAACTACTCCCCAAAACCTTCTCGCGACACGGTTATCGGGCTATCGGCTCTGGGAAAATGCTCCATTACTTTATCGATGCACCGTCATGGGATGAGTATTTTCCGAGCAAAGAAAGTGAGAACCCGTTTCCTCGCACGCTGTATCCCGAGACGCGCCCCGTCAGTTTGCCGCGTGACGGTGATTGGCAATACGTGGAAACCGATTGGGGGCCCTTACCGGCGACCGATGAGCAGTACGGAGGCGATTACTTAGTCACCCAGTGGGTTTCTGAGCAGCTTAGCCAGGAACACCCACAGCCCTTCTTTCTCGCCTGTGGGATTTATCGGCCGCATGAGCCTTGGTTTGTTCCGCAGCAGTACTTCGAACCCTTCCCATTGGAATCGATCCAACTACCTCCTGGTTATCGCGAAGACGACCTGGATGACCTGCCCCCCGAAGGAAAGCGTCGCGGTCCCAATCGCTATTTGGACCACATTCGCGAACATGGCCAATGGAAACAAGGGGTACAGAGCTATTTGGCTTCGATCCATTTTGCCGATGCGATGCTCGGACGAGTGCTCGATGCACTGGAATCGGGACCGAATGCCAACAACACCATCGTTGTGGCATGGTCAGACCACGGTTGGCATCTAGGGGAAAAGGAACATTGGCAAAAGTACACGGCTTGGCGAGCATGCACGCGCGTGCCGTTGATCGTTCGCGTTCCGCAGGGGGCTCCCGGGCTTCCTGAAGGAACCAAGCCAACCGAGTGCGACCAACCGGTGTCATTGCTCAGTCTTTACCCAACGCTGCTCGACCTAGCGGGATTACCGTCTAACGCCGAACTCGACGGACCGAGTTTCGTTCCCTTGCTGGCGGATCCAAACACCGAATGGCCACACTACGCCATCACACACCTTGGCGATCCTGGTAGTTTCGGGCTGAGCGCCCGCGACTGGCGTTTGATCCAATACGCAAACGGTGAGCAGGAGCTGTATCATATCGCCAACGATCCGTACGAGTGGGATAACTTGGCCGGCAAACCGGAACACCAGTCCCAGCGCGAACGCTTAACAGCCGTCGCTCCCAAAGAGTTCGCTCCCCGTCGTAGCGTTGATGTGGACCAATTGCCAGTCCTAACCCTTAAGCCCGTATCGGACAACCTCGAAGAGCTAACCAGTTCCCCACGAGGTGTGCAGTTTCCACTGATTTTCGAAAATCAAACCAACCAATCGTTGAAGCTCCTCTGGGTCGGTCCCCAAGGGGGGCGACGTCACCTCGGTACCGTTGCTCCGGGTGAATCCCTTTCGCAGCCAACGCGCCAAGGAGTCTATTGGCTGATTGAGACGGAATCAGGAGACACGCTGGGAGTGATCGAAGTCGACCGCGTTGCAGGGAAGGCAACGGTGGCGAGACCCTTGGAACCTTTCAGCGACTAGCAGGACGCAACGATGGTCAAGTGACCGGCGAATTCTAGGCGAGCGGAGGAGGCTGGGCGTTTACTACTCCTTTACCTTTTAACATTGGGTGGATCATAATGGTACGCAAGTTTTTCTGGCTGCTCGCGATGCTGACGGCTACAAACTTAGGAGCATCGCAGGTTGCCGTCGCATTCGAGGCCTTCGATGTGCAAGGCAGAAAACCCAACGTCCTCTTTTTGTTTGCGGATGACTTTAGTTATGAAGCATTGGGGCATCTGAGAAACTTTGATATCCAGACCCCGAATCTTGATCGGTTGGCGAGTCGAGGCATTTCCTTTCGCAATGCTTACAATATGGGCTCTTGGAGCGGAGCGGTATGTGTCGCGAGTCGAAATATGTTGCTTACTGGCAGGAGTGTTTGGCAAGCTCAGAAAGTCGCTAACAACACAGAGGCATTGCGAGAAGCAGGACAACTTTGGCCAGGTCTCATGAAGGGTGCTGGATACGATACGTACCTGACGGGCAAATGGCATATTCAGGCCAATCCTGAAAAAAGCTTCGACGTTGCGAAACACGTCCGGCCTGGAATGCCCAAGACCGTTGAAGCATCCTACAACCGTCCCGCGTCTGAGGGCAGTGACAACTGGAGATCATCAGATAAATCGCTGGGAGGCTTCTGGGAGGGTGGGAAACACTGGACGGAGGTCGCCGCCGATGATGCGATTGAGTTTCTCGAACTATCCGAGAACTCCCAGAATCCTTTCTTTATGTATATCGCATTTAACGCTCCTCACGACCCACGACAGGCTCCTGAGGAGTATTTAGCGAAATACCCAGTGGAAAGCGTGGAGGTGCCAAAGAATTTCCTCCCGGAATATCCTTACAAAAATGAAATCGGATGCGGGCAAGATCTCCGAGACGAAAGGCTCGGGCCTTTCCCAAGGACAGAATACTCGATCAAGGTGCATCGCCGTGAATACTACGCACTCATCACCCACCTGGATGCGCAGATTGGGCGAATCCTAGATGCTCTTGAGCAATCATCGCAGTCCGACAACACCTGGGTGATCTTTACCGCCGACCACGGCCTTGCCGTTGGGCATCATGGCTTGTTCGGGAAGCAAAATATGTACGACCATAGTTTGCGAGTTCCTTTCATTGTCTCTGGTCCACAGGTGAAGCAGGGAGAAATCAACACCTCTCCGATCTACCTCCAGGATGCAATGGCTACCGCCCTGGATTTGGCCGGTGTAACTAAGCCTGAGACATGCGAGTTCCAGAGCCTAGCTGGAGTAGCTCGCGGAAATCCCAATCCGAACGTGAGAGACGCGGTTTATGGTGCATATCTTCAGGTGCAACGATGTGTTATTCATGATGGTTGGAAACTTATCGTTTACCCCAAAGCCAAGAAAATAAGGCTTTACAATCTCAATGCTGACCCGCAGGAACTCTCCGACTTGTCTGTGGACTCAGCGCATCGAACTAAGATCGATGAGCTTGCAACCAAACTCAAAGAACTTCAAACCGAATTCGAAGACACGCTTCACCTTGAAGATGTCGCGAATTGGTGATTGGCAGAATTCAATTGAAGGAAAGCCTACGAGCAGCTAAGTGGAAACTAAGAGAATGAAAAAACTAAGCCTTATCACGTTGCTACTTTCGATGGCTGGACCACTGTTTGCGCAGCAGGTGCCAGACCTCGATTACGCACCCCCCATCGAAAAACCAGCTTATGCAGATGAAAAAGGTCCACGAGTCGCCATCGACCAGGGGCATGGTAACTTTCATACGGTCGATGGCAGGTATCGTCCGTTTGCGAAGCTACTTCGACGCGACGGTTTCAGAGTCTCAGGGATCGGTGGCAAATTTACCGAGAAGTCCTTTGGGGAGATCGACATTCTGGTAATTTCGAATCCGTTGCATGAGAAGAACGTCGATAACTGGTCGCTCCCGACCCCTTCAGCCTATACGGTCGACGAAATCACCGCGATTCACACCTGGGTTGAGCAAGGAGGATCGTTACTACTCATTGCCGATCACATGCCGTTTCCCGGTGCTGCCGGAGAGCTCGCACGCGCGTTTGGTGCAGAATTTAGCAACGGCTATGCGAGAAAAGGAGATCGGTCTGGCCGATCCGATCTCTTTCGCTTGGGGGAAGGGCTGATCGCCAGCGAAATCACACGTGGCCGAGACGGTGACCCCGAAGTCACTCAGATTGCTACCTTCGGAGGCTCGGCCTTTAAACTCCCTGAAGGGGCAATTCCTGTCCTTGTCTTCGGTAAAGAGTCGGTCTCCCGCGAAACGACCAAAGCTCCAGGAATTACGCCCGATGCTCCTACGGTAGCTATCGAAGGTTGGAGCCAAGGCGCGGTACTGCGAGTAGGTAAAGGTCGCGTAGCAATTTTTGGTGAAGCGGCCATGTTCAGTGCGCAACATGCTGGCCCAGCTAAAAACTCGATGGGTATGAATGCCCCCGAGGCTCAGCAGAACCATCAGCTTCTGCTAAACGTACTCCGCTGGTTGGCACAGAACGAGTCGCGAAACTCCGATTCGCCTTAAGGTTTCGAGAGGGTTCGAAGTCGTAGGGTGTGTGAAGTGGCCGCTGCTTCCAGTTTAGATTGAGATGGCGAGTCTTACTCGTTTTTATTGCAATCACCTTCGCCCCCAAAGCGGCCACGGAACACACCGGGAGTGTAGTTGGCAGCTTAAACTCGGCTGTTGCTCCTAACACTTCTACCCCTCACCCCCGGCCTGGCCTGATGAAAATCTGTTTTTCGCAGTTTTTAAACTCCCCGAAGGCTCACTGGGCATATTCGAGCCCGCAAGGCTTCTGGCTCCCCACCGAATAAATTCGGTGGAAGCCGACAGAAGGGGGGAGTTTTCAATTCAAAGACACACGTCCCTGTACTAGGAATTTGATCTTGGGCATTGCAGGAGTCTGCAATCCAGGTATACTGACCTGGATACTAGCCAGACCGGTCTAACTACAATGTTTTGTGGGGACACGATGACTGACCCTCGACCAGAACCGCCCAAGACAGCCCGAGAACGCCTTCTCAAGGCGGCGGCGATCCTTTTCTACGACAACGGAATCGTTGCCACTGGCATCGACGCTATCGTCGAGCGGGCCGGAGTTGCCAAGAAGAGCCTGTACAACAATTTTGACTCGAAGGCGGATCTGGTTGCGGCGTATTTCACCCAGCGTCATGCCGAATGGTTGACGCTGTATAAGAACCGTCTACAGCAAGCGGCAAACCCAAAATCACGGATCTTAGCTGTGTTTGCAGCCTATGAGGATCACGCCGAATGTGCCTACGAGCGTGGGTTCCGGGGATGCGGGTTGCTGAACGCGGCGGCGGAACTCCCGTCGGGGCATCCTGGCCGGGATGTCGTCCGAAAGCATAAGGAAGAAGTCGAAGCTCTTCTGGCTCTACATCTTAGCGAACTCCTGGTTGCTGATCCCGTCATGGGAACGCAAATTGCCAAGCAACTCGCCTTCTTGCTGGAAGGGGCCATCGTTCGCGCAGGACTGGAAGGACGGAGCGATTGTGTGGCTCAAGCGAAGGAAATGGCTGCTTCAATACTGGAGACGCTGTGAGCACTTCTCCGAAGGCCCAAGATGCCTAGCTGGAATATCCCTTTAGGAATCGCGTGCGGTGTCGCAGCGGGTGCGCTCTGGGGCTTGGTTTTCATCGCTCCGGCCGTGGCTCACACCTTCGGACCGTTTCAACTCGCGGCTGGGCGTTACCTAGCCTATGGAGTGTTCGCGGTGATCCTTGTTGCACCCTACTGGGGTCGTTTATCACGCCTGCTTGGACGTTGGGAGTGGACGGCACTCGTCTGGCTCAGTCTGCTCGGTAACGTTCTCTACTATGTGCTGTTGGCCAGTGCCGTTCAGCTCGGCGGTGTAGCGGTACCTTCTCTGGTCTTGGGGCTGGTCCCCGTGACCGTCACAATCATCGGGAGCTTCGACCATGGTGCCGTCCCATTGAGGAAATTGGTTCCTTCGCTGTTTTTAAGTGGTGCGGGCATTTTGTGTATCAGTTGGGAGTCTCTTGGCAAAACCAGCGGGAGCTCGTTACCGACCCAGGCAGCCGGTTTGCTTTGTGCGGTGGGGGCACTCGCGTCGTGGACGGCCTTTGCAGTCGGGAACAGCCGGTGGCTCGCGCGTCTGGATGGAGTTTCATCGCATGATTGGAGCCTGCTCATCGGCGTCATGACGGGGGCACAAGCATTGCTCCTGATCCCACCCGCCCTCTTCTTTGAGGAAACATGTCACGACTTGCATGGTTGGCTATTGCTCGTCGGCGTCAGCACCGGCATGGCGATCTTCTCCTCTATCGTCGGCAACGGATTGTGGAATCAGATGTCGCGGCTTCTGCCCCTGACAATGGTGGGCCAGATGATCCTGTTCGAGACATTATTTGCGTTGCTTTACGGCTTCCTTTGGGAAGGCCGCCTGCCAACCGTTTTTGAAGTAGCTGCAATTGTTCTCGTGACTGCGTCGGTACTCTCCTGCCTAGCTGCACACCGCCGACGCTGAGCCTTTCCTACATGTTGTTAGAACGGATTACGATGCCTGTCCCTTACTCGGAAGTCTCCGTCAAACTTCCCCACCAAGTTGGGTTGGGGCGAAAGTCGGATTGGAGGAACTTGGCGTGATCTCGTTCCAATTGGGGCAACTGAACTTCCCGAATTCGAGTCCGTCTCGCTTCAGCCCCTACTTCGGTGAACCGCGAATCGGGCTGCGGGAATTTGGCATCGACACGGCCGAGAAATTTGAGCAAATTCTGCCGCATGTTGGCGGTTCGTTCAGGCTCTTTGGCTGCTAAATTATTCCGCTCCCCCAAGTCCTCATCCAACCGGTAAAGCTCGTCGCGCCCATCCTCGTAATAATGAATCAACTTCCAAACTCCCTCGCGATAGATTCCGCTCGGCTCTCCACCTTGATTGCCGTAGTGGGGATAGTGCCAGACTAGCGGTCGATTAGGAATCGTTTCGCCCTTAAGCAACGGCCCTAAACTGACACCGTCCAAATGCTGCTCGGGAAGGAGCGGTAGTCCTGCCAATTCAAGAAGTGTCGGATAAAAATCGGCACCGGTGACCGGAACGTTGGATTGCCCACCTGGTGACGTCACGCCAGGAACGTGAATATAGTACGGTACACGAATACCACCCTCCCACTGCCTTCCCTTGCCCCCACGAAGGGGATGGTTGCAGGTGGAGTAGGCGTCTCCCGAAGCGACACCACCGTTATCCGAAGTAAATATGACGACGGTTTGATCCGCGATTCCGTGCGCATCGATCGCGTCAAGAACGCGACCAACAGCATCATCCAAGGTTTCCATCATGCCGGCATAGATCGGATGATCCTGCACCGTGCGTACGGGCAAGGTACGATCGATCTCAAATCGTGAATCTCTTGGTGGTAGTTTCGCCCCTTTGTCGCGATACTTTTGCCACAAGGAACGAGTTGTTTGCACCGGACCATGCACGTCATAAAAGGACAACATCGCAAGGAACGGTTTATCGCGAGGTTGGTCTCGGATGAATGCCGCTGTCTCATCGGCCAATCGCAACGCCAAAGCTTCCCCTGCTGGACCGTTGTCCATTTTCGGATTCTGGTAGGGGCTGAAGTACCCTCCCGGAGGAGAACCACGATGATGCCCCCCGATATTGATGTCGAACCCATGATCTTCAGGAAAGGAACCTTCGTCCCCTAAATGCCACTTCCCCGCAAAGAAGGTGCTGAAGCCAGCTTGCTGGAACGCCTCGGCAAAAGTGGTTTGTGACAAAGGCAATTGCTGAACGTATTCGGGTGGAAGGAGTTTGTCACCACGATTCCAAGCCGTTCCGCTAGCTGCTCCGATCCAGTCGGTAATCCCGTGGCGAGCCGTGAATTGCCCCAACATGATGCTGGCTCGCGATGGGCTACAAACTTGGCAACAGGAGTACCCTTGGTGAAATCGCATCGACTTCGAAGCCAACGCATCAATGCGCGGCGTTTCATAAAAACGGCTTCCTTCGCACGACAAGTCATGCTTCCCTAGATCGTCCACGAGGAAAAAGACAAAGCTCAAACGAGGTGAATCCGCCAAGCCCATGGCAGGCCAACTAGCGATCACGAACAGCAGCAAAATGGAAAGTGGATTCAGGTTCGGTCGCTTTGTCATAAGGTATCTCTTCTTGTAAGCCATTATCCGTGTATCTGTGGTATCCGTGGTTAAGATTATCCACTAGATCCCAGCCCCTTCAATAAAGAACGCCTCGCCCGGTTAGTTCTTCCGTGAGCTTAGTTGAAAAGCGGATCGAATCAATTCACCGCTTGCTTCTTTTTTGGGGCATTGCCATTTTTGTTGCCCTGCTTGTTGTTCTTAGCGTTTGCATTTTTCGGTGGGTCGTTGGGAACACTTGGCTCGGCTTGTTGTTTGTTCCAAGTTTCATAAATCGCAGTCAACTCCTTCACCTTGTTGGCGAGCGAATCGATATTGGGAGTGGGGATATCCTTGCTTCCGAAGGCCCCGGTTTCTCCCCAGCCCAAGTCGTCAGCATAAAAGATCACGACATTCGGCTTTTCTGGCGAGGCCGCAAATACGCTAACCCGGCCATCGCATGCGATGGCTGCCAGCGTTGCAATGCAAGTTACAATCATACGACGCATTAGGTTTATCCTTTGATTTAAGTGAGGGAATCGAAATTCGGGATTGCACGGGATTGCAACGGATCGTTGATCTACAAACGCCATGCCAAATCAGGAGTGATGGTGATTGAAAATTGGAAACTGGAAATCGAATCGGGGACCAGTTCCGGAAATTTGGTGCCACCCACAAACCAAAGGAATCTCAAAACACCTATGATGGGAGGAGTAGACCGGCCCGCGATTTGCAATCGCTTGAAGTAGAGACTCGGCCACGCCACAATCGCAATTTTTCACTTAGGAAATCGGACACCAGCATATGCAATGGTTTCAGCGTCGAATGGTCAAATTCTTGGGTCAGCCCATTGGACTAGCGTTCCTTCTATCAGGCGTAGCCGCCTCAGCTACCGAAGTGGATCCAAAGAAGTCGCCCGCACCCCAGCCATCGGATCGACCCAACATCATATTCATTATGGCGGACGATCAAGGTTACACCGACCTTGGATGCTTTGGCAGTCAATACTACGAAACACCGAATATCGATCGCCTCGCTAGCCAAGGGCTCAAGCTCACCAATCACCATCATTGCCAGAATTGTACTCCTACGCGTGCGGCCTTGATGAGCGGTCAATATGGACCACGAACAGGAGTCTACACGGTGGGCAGCATCGATCGATTCGATTGGAGCAAACGCTCATTGAGGCCGGTCGATAACGTCACTCAGCTGCCTCTTGATCGAAGCATTATCGCCAAGCAACTTGGACTGGGAGGTTACAAGACCGGTATCTTTGGAAAATGGCACATCGGTGAACAAGGTGATTACTATCCTGGAAACCGCGGATTCGACGAAGCTATCACAAGCGCAGGCAAGCACTTCAATTTTCGGACGAATCCTGAAACGAAGTATCCGCAAGGACAATACTTGGCCGATTTCCTTACAGACCGAGCAGAGGACTTTATTCGTCGCCACAAGGAATCACCTTTTTTCTTGTATCTCCCTCACTTTGGTGTGCATGGCCCTCACGAAGCCAAACAAGAATTGATCGAACGATTCAAAGACAAACCGGGGGTGGGTGGACACAATAACCCTACCTACGCCGCCATGATCTACTCCGTCGATGAAAGCGTAGGGAGAATCATGAATGTCTTAGAGGAACTTCAACTCGCAGAGAACACCGTACTGATCTATACGACTGACAATGGGGGCGTCGGTGGCTACGTCAGGGAAGGGATCAAGAAATCCGGAGACATCACAGATAACACTCCTCTGCGGAGCGGCAAAGGAAGTCTCTACGAAGGGGGAACGCGAGTCCCGTTTATCGTACGCTGGCCAGGTAAGATCGCTGCCAATACTACGCGCGACATTCCGACGATCCACGTCGACGTTTACCCAACATTGCTTGAACTATCCAGTGCACCTAAGCCCGAACACGTTCTCGATGGAGAAAGCTTGGTCACACTCTGGAGAGATGGCGATGCAAAACTTCAACGAAATGCAATCTTTCAACACTTCCCAGGCTATCTGGGGGCTGGTGCAGACTCTTGGCGGACAACTCCCGTTAGCTTGATCCATCAAGGCGATTGGAAACTTCTTGAGTTTCTGGAGGATGGTCATCTCGAGCTTTATGACCTAAAGAACGACATTGGAGAAACTCAGAACCTTGCCTCGAAATTCCCAGATAAGGCTAAAGAGCTCCATTCGCAACTGGTCCAATGGCGAACCGACATCAATGCTCCATTCCCTGAAGCAAACCAGCCAGGAGGGGAATCCAAAGCGGATGGCAACAAGGCGAACAAAGCAAAGCGTAAAGCGGCCAAAGCTCAATAAAAGAGTGACTAGAGCTGGGTTGTCAAAAAGTTGGTGTTGCGGGAATTAGGTTTGCGCAAGTTTTGTTCTCTGATTTGCTTCTTGTCCGACCGGGGCTCGTCCCCGTCGGACACCGCTTTGGCGCCCTAGA